>CAZRCF010000003.1:0-10949 GCA_964598505.1 uncultured Lentimicrobiaceae bacterium
TAGCTCAGTTGGTAGAGCACGACCTTGCCAAGGTCGGGGTCGCGGGTTCGAGTCCCGTCTTTCGCTCAAAGCCTTTTGCAAAAGAGGTTTTATAATAAAGTTCTTACAAAAGCCCGGGTGGTGGAATGGTAGACACGAAGGACTTAAAATCCTTTGTCCCTAAAGGACGTGCGGGTTCAAGTCCCGCCCCGGGTACAAAAAAAAGCTTCAGAATTTTCTGGAGCTTTTTTATTTATATAATAAATCTATTATCTGCAATACTCATTGGCTTTTAAAGCAGCATCTTGCGAACCTAATTCAGCAGCTTTGTTTAAATCGTTACAGCCATTTTCTTTTTGTCCCAATAATACTTTTGCAAGCCCTCTTCCTCTGTACGCTTTAGCATCTTTTGAATTAATTTCTATTGCTTTATTGAAATCTAATATTGCATCATTAAACTCTTGCAAATCAAGTTTAGTTAATCCTCTTTTACAATAAATATCAATAAATTTTGGATTTAATTCTACAACTTTATTGTAATCTGCTAAAGTTCCTTTTAAATCTTGTAGTTCAGCTTTAGCTTCACCTCTTTTATAATAAATATTAGCATCTTTTGGATTATATTTTATTGCTATATTATAATCTTCGATTGCTCCTTTAAAGTCTTGCATTTGAATTTTTACATTACCTTTATAGTAAAATGAAATAAATTCGTTTGGACTAATTTCCAATATTTTATTATAATCATCAATAGCTCCTTTATAATCAAGGCTTTCGGCTTTAGCATGGCCTCTTTGAGTGTATGCTTTAATATTTTTTTGATCGATAGAAATTACTTTATTAAAATCGGAAATTGCATTAGAGTGAGAACTTATAGATAAATATATTATACCTCTGTTAAAATAAGCATCAATCTCATAAGGTTTCATTGTTATAACTTTGGTAAAATCCTTAATAGCAGCATCATATTCTTTTATTTCAGCTTTTGCTTTCCCCATTTTTAAATATGCTTCAAAATATTTCGGATTTATTCTTACTGCTTTACCGTAGTCTTCAATAGCTCCCTTAAAGTCGGATATAGCAACTTTTGCATTTCCTCTGTTAAAATATGCTGTTGCATTTTTTGAATTGATAATAATTGAAACATTATAGTCTTCAATAGCTTCATTATATTTTTTTAATTCAAATTTTGCAATTCCTCTATTTAAATAAGAATTTGCATCTTCGGGCTTTAATTTTACTGCATTATTAAAGTCTTCGATAGCACCTCTATAATCTTTGCTTTTAATTTTAATAAGTCCGTAATTATAATAATCAGTAGCTGTTTGACAATAAACAGATGATATAATAAATAACAATAATATTAAATTTATAGCCTTTTTCATGTTTATTAATTTTATAATTTATACTAAGTAATATTTAACAAATATACATTAAATTTATAATATTTTAAAAAAGTGATTCAATTAAATTATCATCAGCAAAATTTGGAATAGTAATTTTTAATTTAGGTTCAGCCTCCATAGCTCGTTTTATAGCAAAAATTGCTTCTTTATTGCGAGCCCAACTACGACGTGAAATACCATTATTAACATCCCAGAAAAGCATATTTTTCAAACGTCGCTCAGCATCAGCAGTTCCATCAAGCAGCATTCCAAAGCCACCATTTATAACTTCGCCCCAGCCTACTCCACCACCATTGTGAATAGAAACCCAAGTTGCTCCTCGAAACGAATCGCCAATAACATTATGTATTGCCATATCGGCGGTAAATGAAGAACCATCGTATATATTTGAAGTCTCTCTGTAAGGCGAGTCGGTACCGGAAACATCATGATGATCGCGCCCTAAAACTATTGGTGCCGAAATTTTTCCTGATTTTATTGCATCGTTAAATGCTTGAGCAATTTTTATTCTGCCTTCGGCATCAGCGTACAAAATTCGTGCTTGCGAACCTACAACTAATTTGTTAGTTTTTGCCTCTTTTATCCATTTTATATTGTCGCGCATTTGCTGGCTTATCTCTTTTGGAGAAGTTAAAGCCATTTTTTCGAGTACCTCACAGGCAATCATATCGCTAATATCTAAGTCGTTGCTGTTTCCCGAAGCACAAACCCAACGAAATGGTCCAAAACCATAATCAAAACACATTGGGCCCATTATATCTTGAACATAAGATGGATATTTAAACTTTCCATCGGGCATCATTACATCTGCTCCTGCTCGCGATGCTTCTAAGAGAAAAGCATTGCCATAATCCCAAAAATACATACCTTGAGCTACCATTTCGTTAACAGCTTTTGCATGGCGGCAAAGTGTTGATTGCACCTCTTTACGGAATTTATCAGGATTTTCTGCCATCATTTTATTAGATTCCTCGTAAGAATATCCTACAGGATAGTAGCCACCAGCCCAAGGATTATGAAGCGAAGTTTGGTCGGAACCTAATTCAACTTTAATATTATTTTTTACAAAATACTCCCATAAATCAACAATATTTCCTTGATAAGCAATAGAAATTGCCTCTTTCATTTCACGAGCTTTTACAACTCGGGCAGCAAGTCCAGCTAAATCGGAATAAACTTCATCAACCCAGCCTTGCGAATGACGAATATTTGTTGCTTTTGGATTAATTTCGGCAACTATTGCAATACAACCGGCAATAACACCTGCTTTTGGCTGTGCTCCCGACATTCCACCAAGTCCTGAAGTAACAAAAACTTTTCCGGCAAGCGACTCATGTCCGTGCAATCTGCCTGCATTCATAACAGTAATTGTTGTTCCGTGAACAATTCCTTGCGGACCTATATACATATACGAACCAGCTGTCATTTGTCCATATTGAGTAACTCCAAGTGCATTAAATTTTTCCCAATCGTCAGGTTTTGAATAATTCGGAATCATCATACCATTGGTTACCACTACACGAGGTGCATCTTTATGTGAAGGAAACAATCCCATTGGATGACCTGAATACATTACTAAAGTTTGCTCATCGGTCATTTCGGATAAATATTTCATTGCCAATCGGTATTGAGCCCAATTTTGAAATACAGCACCATTTCCGCCATAGGTAATAAGTTCGTGAGGATGTTGTGCAACTGCATGGTCTAAATTATTTTGTATCATTAGCATAATTGCTGCTGCTTGCTCACATTTCGCCGGATAATGAGAAATAGGACGAGCATAAATTACATGTTTTGGGCGAAAGCGATGCATATAAATTCGTCCATACTCTTTTAATTCGGCAGCAAATTCGGTTGCTAAAACTGCATGATATTTTGTTTCAAAATATCGTAAAGCATTGCGAATTGCAAGTTTTTTTTCCGAATTACTTAATATATCTTTACGTTTTGGTGCATGGTTTACATTAATATCAAAAGATTGTTTTTCGGGTAAAACCGCTGGTATTCCTTCTAAAATCTCATTTTGAAAATCAATTAGTTCGCTCATATTGTTGGTTTATTAATTTTGCATTTTTAAGTGCCAAAATTAGTGATTTTTTGATTAATATTGAGCAAAAAATTGATATGAATTTGTAGTTGTAAAAAGTAGTTTGTATAACTTTAGTTTTTAAGTATTTTTATCAAACATCAATATATCAAAAAACGCCCCAAATGGGGCGTTTTTTTTCTATAAATTTTAATCACAAAAATTAAACTGTTTCAAAGTATTCGTTTTTATATATCGCAAGGTCTTCTTCTTTGAAGTTTTTAATAAAACTCATCTTTTCAGTAATTGAAGCTCTGCCAATTTTAATCATTATTTTTGCAGAATCAATATAATCATCGCTACGCAACGAATCGTGAAGCAATAAATAGCCCATAATAATAAAACCAGCCATTTCAACTAATCTGCGAGCATGAAAATCAAGAATTTCGGCGTTATCTTTTTCCATCACAATTTTTGAAGATTCTTCAAAATTAGCAGTCATCTCAATAAGATGTTTCTTTAAACTTTCAAGTTCGGGCTTAACATGTTCTGCTTCAAACTCTTTAATACGAGCAATATATGAACCATTAACCACTGAACGTATTGCTGCAACCACTTGTAATTGAGATGTTCCTTCGTAAATTGTTAAAATACGAGCATCTCTATACATTCTTTCGATAGGGAAATCTTTCATAAAGCCTGTACCACCATGAACTTGTAACGAATCATAAGCAATTTGATTACAATATTCACTTGAAAATAGTTTTAAAAGTGGAGTAAAAGAATCAGCAGCACGTTGGTAATATTTTAAATCAGCTTTTTCTTCAGGTGATAAAGAGCGTTCTTTTGAGATATGAGATAAAATTTTATAAATATCAACATAGCGCGAAGTTTCGTATAACAAAGTACGAGTAGCATCAACACGAGCTTTCATAGTTGCAAGCATTTCGTAAACAGCAGGAAATTGAATGATTTTTTTGCCAAATTGTTCTCTTTCCATAGCATATTTTACAGCCTCGCGATATGCGGCTTCAGACAATCCAATTGATTGAGCTCCAACGCCCAATCGCGCAGAGTTCATGAGTGACATTACATATTTAATAAGCCCTAATTTTCTATCACCAACTAAAATAGCAGGAGCATCTTTAAAAACAAGCTCTGCTGTAGGCGAACCTTTAATTCCCATTTTATTTTCAATACGACGAACCATAACGGCGTTAGCACTTCTTTCGTAAACGAACAATGAAAGTCCTCTACCATCTTTAGTTCCTTCTTCGGAACGAGCCAAAACTAAAGCAATATGACCATCACCATTGGTAATAAAACGTTTAACACCATTTAGCAACCAAGTTTTCTTCTCTTCGTTCCAAGTGGCTTTTAGCTGAACAGCTTGTAAATCGGAACCAGCATCGGGCTCGGTTAAATCCATCGCCATTGTTTTACCTTCATGTATTTGAGGCAAAAAATAATCGTTTACTTCGTCAGATGCAAATTCGTGCAATGTTTCTGCACAATCTTGAAGTCCCCAAATGTTAGCAAAACTGCAATCGGCACGCGAAACTAATTCGGCTGCCATAACATAAGGAACCATAGGAAAATTTAATCCATTGTAATTGCGTGGCAACGACATGCCAAACATACCGGCTTGCACAAGTGCTTCGATATTTTGTTGAGTTCCTTTAGCATATACAACTTCATTATTAATAAGTTGCGGTCCATCGTGGTCAACTGATTCTGCATTTTCTGCAATTATATCGCCACAAATTTCTCCAATAGTATCAAGTATTTTGCTATAAGTATCAATAGCATCTTCGTAGTCGAAAGGAGCTTCATCATATTTTTTAGCTTCTTCAAAATTATGTTCTTTTAGTTTTACAATTTTCTCCATTAAAGGATGAGTTAAATGAAAGAACATGTTTTTATTATCTGAATAAAAGTTTGCCATATTATATTGTATTTTTAAGCTATTGAATTAACTATTTTGAATGTTTTTTGTAAAAAGTAATCATTTTTGGAATTACTTGACAAATATCGCCAACTACTTTATAATCTGCTATAGCATTAATTGGTGCTTTTTCATCAGTATTTATTGAAATAATTTTTACCGATTGATCCATACCTGCTCTGTGCTGAACTGCACCCGAAATACCGCAAGCAATATATAGTTTTGGGCGAACGGTAACACCTGTTTGTCCAACTTGACGTTCGTGTTCAATAAAACCAGCATCAACAGCAGCACGTGTTGCAGCAACTTCGCCACCAATAACATCGGCAAGTTCTTGTAAATATTTAAAATTACTTTTTGAACCAACACCATAACCACCAGCAACAATTATTTGTGCTCCTTTTAAATTTACTTTCTGAGCTTCTATATGACGTTCAATAATTTCAACAGCTAAATCTTCTTTTGAAATTATTTCGTTAACATTTATTGTTTTAACTAATGCTTTACGTGGATTATCGCAAGGTTCTAATTTCATAACTCCTTCGCGAATAGTAGCCATTTGAGGGCGAGTGTCGGGGTTAATAATAGTTGCAATAATATTTCCGCCAAATGCAGGACGAATTTGATAAAGTAAATCTTTGTATACTTTACCCGATTTTGTTTCGGTATGATCGCCAATTTCTAAACTGGTACAATCGGCTGTTAATCCACAACGTAGAGCCGAAGCAATACGAGGAGCCAAATCGCGACCAACACTTGTAGCACCAAAAAGTGCTATTTCAGGTTTCTCTTGTGTAAATATATTATTTACAATACTTGCATGTGGCAAGGTTCTATATGGAAAAAGCTCTTTATGGTCGGCAATATGAATAACATCTACGCCATAAGGATAAACTTGTTCTTCAATTTTCGATAAATTACTACCTATAACAACTGCTTCTAATTTAACCGATAAAATGTCGGCTAGTTTGCGTCCTTTGGATAATAGTTCCAAACTAACATCAGCAATTTTTAGCTCTTCGTTAATTTCGCAATATACAAATATACTATTCACTGTTTTTTTCTTTAAATCAATACTAAGAATATATTATCCAATAACATGGGTTGATAAAAGATCAACCATTAAAAGTTCGATATCTTTATCGTTTTCGGTAAGTACAACAGAATCTTTTTGTTGAAGCACAACATTGTCAATTTTTTTAACTTTTGTTGGCGAACCCGATAATCCTAACATTTCGCTATCAGCCTGAATTAAATCAACACTCCATTCATCAATTTGAAGATAAGGACGTTGTGAATATAGTTCGGTATAGTCTCGAGTTTCCTCTTGCAATTCTGTAGCAGTACGAGCATGCTTGAAACGCATAATACGCTGTGCATGGCGAGCTCTACACTCGTCTGCAGAACTATGAACTGTTATTAATGCAGGAAATCCCGTTTTTACAACTTCAATACCTCTTTCCAAACGACGTTTGATTGTTATACTTTTTGTAGAAACTTCAACAACTTCTTCGGCGTAAGTAATTTGAGGAATATTTAATTTTTCGGCAACTTGAGGTCCAACTTGAGCTGTATCACCATCGATAGCCTGACGACCACCAAAAATAATATTTGGATTAATTTTTTTAACCGCCATTGAAATAGCATAAGATGTCGCTAAAGTATCGGAACCGGCAAATTTTCTATCGGTTAAAAGGTATCCTTTATCGGCACCACGATAAATTGATTCTCGAATAATTTCGGCAGCTCTCGATGGTCCCATTGTTAATACTATTACCTCAGTATCTTTAATTTTATCTTTGATACTTAATGCCATCTCAAGTGCATTTAGGTCTTCGGGGTTAAAAATGGCTGGCAATGCTCCACGATTAACAGTTCCATCTGCTTTCATAGCATCTTTCCCTACATTTCTGGTATCTGGAACTTGCTTAGCCAAAACTAGAATTTTAAAACTCATACTTTATTATTTAAGTAAAAATATTTTTCTTTTTATAATAATTTTAAAACAATTTGCAAATGTACAAATTAAATATAAAAAAAATTATCATTGATATTATTGTCCAAAGATTAAGTGTATTTTTTAAGATTTTTTATTAAACGATGTATCTAAAATATTGTTTTTAGTTACAATTTGATCATCTTTTATAAAAAAATTGTAGGTTTGCAAAAAAATAAAAAATTGAAACCATCAACAGAATATACTAAAGGGATTTTTTATGCACTTATTTGCTATCTAACATGGGGAATGTTTCCCCTTTTTTGGAAACAATTAGCATCGGTAGATTCAATGCAGGTTTTTTCTCATCGAATTATTTGGTCGTTTGCATTTATAGCAATTATTATTTTTTTCAGTAAACGAAAAAAATATTTAACAGTTCTTAAATACCGAACAACTTGGATTTGGCTTACAATTACAGGCTTATTAATTGGTACAAATTGGCTTGTGTATATTTATGCAGTTAATAATGGACATATTGTTGATTCGAGTTTTGGATATTATATAAACCCATTGGTAAATGTGGCTTTAGGAATGATTATTTTAAAAGAAAAATTAACTCAATTGCAAGTAATTGCTATTATACTTGCTTTAATTGGAGTAATAATTATGGCAGTTCGTTTGGGCGAAATACCGATTATTTCTTTAGTTTTGGCTATTACGTTTGCTCTTTATGGTTTATTTCGCAAAATGGCTGGTATTGAATCTTTTACAGCCTTATTTGTTGAAACTATTGTGCTTTTCCCGTTAGCATTTGGGTGGATTTTTTATTGCCAAAATCAAGGGAACAATGCTTTTGCTTCCGATTTTAGTATTTCGGCTCTACTAATTATTGGTGGAATTTTAACAGCTATTCCTCTGCTTTGGTTTGGTAAAGCCACTTCAAGAATTCCATTATCAACAATAGGTTTTATTCAATATTTATCGCCTTCGTTGCAACTTTTACTTGGGGTTTTTGTTTATAAAGAAAAATTTAATATCGATCATATTATCAGTTTTGGCTTTGTATGGGCTGCTTTGGTAATTTTTACAGTTAGTATAATTAAACAATATAAAAAGAGTAATAATTTATAAAAACAAAAAACATAAACAAATGAAAAGATTATTTAATAAATTGATTTTGCTGATATTTTTTATATCAGCTATTAGTTTCGGAAGTGTAAATTTTGTTTATTCTTCTGCTCAAATCTCAACTATTTCTAAGGATACATTAGAAATATTGTTTAATCAGTTTTTGCCTAAGGCAGAAATTACTAAAATGGAAACTGGTAAGTTTTTTTCAAGAAAGTATAAGGTAATGTTACCTCAAAAACTTAACCATAGCGATGCAAATAGCGAATTGTTTAATCAAAGAATTTTTGTTTCTCATAGAGGTTTCGACCGTCCAACAGTTATTGTTACAGAAGGTTACGTTGCCGATTATGCTGAAGGAGCAACTTATAGTGAAGAGTTATGTTCAATTTTAAATGCAAATTTAATTTTTGTCGAGCACCGCTATTTTGGTCAATCGAAACCAAAAAATGTGAATTGGAAATATTTAACAATAAAGCAAGCATCCGACGATTATCATAACATTATTACCATTTTTAAAAATATTTATCCATCAAAATGGGTTTCAACTGGTACAAGCAAAGGTGGTTCTACATCATTGTATTTTAAAGCATTGTATCCAAATGATGTTGATGCTGTAGTTGCTTATGTAGCACCTCTTACCAATGCTCAAGAAGATATGCGACCAATTAATTATTTAATGAATATTGCCGGTTCAAAAGAAGAACGTAAACTTGTTGAAGATTTTCAATTACGATTGTTTAAAAATATTGATAAATACATTAAACTTTTAGAAGAATTTGCCAAAAATAATAAAATGACATTTCCTCTTAGCAC
The DNA here is from genome assembly GCA_964598505.1 of uncultured Lentimicrobiaceae bacterium. GTDB lineage: Bacteria > Bacteroidota > Bacteroidia > Bacteroidales > WCHB1-69 > CAZRCF01. Next base: position 9,240 of record CAZRCF010000003.1, read on the forward strand.
TAATACAACAATGGAATATTTGATTTTAGAATATCCTTTTTCGTATTTTCAATGGGGATGGTCGGCAAATAAAATTCCTAATAAAACCGCTGATATTTATACAAATTTCAATCACCTTATTAAAGTAGTTCCTCCAAGCTCATTCGACAATAATGCTTATGAAAATTTTGGTCCATTTTACTATCAAGCATATACCGAAGTAGGTTATTATAATTATAACGCTTACATTCCAAAATTTAAAAAATATTTAAAACAAAACAATTATTCAAATTTTGTTTTTGCTCCCGATAATAAAAATATAGTTTACAATAGCAAATCGATAGAAAATATTCGTGAGTTATTGAACAAAAATGCTACTCATATTATTCAAATTCAAGGCTCATTAGATCCTTGGTACCAAACAGCTTGGATACCTAAAGATAGTGTAAATCTACCTGTTTTTGTTAATACCGGTAATAGTCATGGAGTTCGGATTTCAGACTTTAATATTACTGAAAGAGAAAAAATTTATGGATATTTAGAAAAATGGCTTGATTTAAAGATTGAAAGGAAAAAGTAGAAAGTGTTAATTAATTTGCTAATGAGATAATATGTTGATGTGATAATGTGCTATTAATGGTACATGGTAACTGGTACATGGTAAAAAACTTTGCGTCTTTCTGTCTCTGCGGTAAAAAATTTTATTCCCTTATATGTAACCTTATGTGACTTATGTGGTAAAAAAATGTCGGTAAATAAAAAGTGGTAAGTCATAATGTGATAATTTGCTAATGCGATAATGTGTTAATAATTAAAACTAATTGCTATTAAAATTAATCGAACAAATTCAAAAAAAAGATGCTATACAACTATTTACCACTCAACTATGAAGAACCACTTTTTCGTCCGCCAAGCGAAGCTGATTCAATTATATTACAAATTACCTCAGGTTGCTCGTGGAATAAATGTGTTTTTTGTGAAATGTACACTTCTAAAAAGTTTAAAATTAAACCTCAAGAAGTTGTATTAAAAGAAATTACAAACTTATCAAAATATAATTTCGAGCATCGAAAACTGTTTTTAGCTGATGGAAATCCTATGGTTTTATCAGCAGAAAAGCTTTTAGAAATTCTAAATTCAATTAAGCAAAATTTACCTCGCATTCGTAGAGTTACTACATACTCTACTCCGCGTGATATTTTATCAAAATCAAATGAAGAATTAAGAAGTTTGCAAAAAGCCGGACTATCAATGCTTTACATTGGAATTGAATCGGGTGATGACGAAGTTTTAAAAATGGTTAATAAAAGCGAAACCTATAATTCTACTTTAGAAGGCTTGTTAAAAGCCAAAGAAGCTGGTATTAAACTTTCGGTGATTATCTTAAATGGATTAGGTGGATTAAAATATAGCAAGCAGCATGCAGTAAATTCAGCAAAAATTTTAAACGAAATTCAACCTGAGTTTGCTTCATCGTTAATTCTTAGTTTTCCTTACGGCGAAAATCATTATAAAACGAAATTCAATGGCGATTATCAATCAATGAGTAATATTGAACTCCTTGAAGAAATGGAGATTTTTATTTCTCATACCAATTTACAAAGCACAATTTACCGTAGCAATCATGCTTCAAATTATATATCTTTAAGTGGAGTGCTAAGTAAAGATAAAGAGATGTTTTTAAGGCAATTACAATTTGCAATTAATAATCCCGAAATTGCCGGTTTAAGA
>CAZRCF010000003.1:11049-16810 GCA_964598505.1 uncultured Lentimicrobiaceae bacterium
AAACTACATTTTATCTCCAACTCCTTTAATAACTTTAATAACCGATTTTCCAAATTTATTGATACGTTCAAGATTTTCGGTAATAGGAGAAGTTGCAACTCCATCAAGGCGTTCGTTGGTTTCAATTTCGGAAATAGTTTGCTCGGGATAAACTAATATAAAGCTATATTTACTAAATTCGGAAACCAAAATATTTGGAATATTACTAAAAAATTTTGAGTAAGAAATTGCCTTTTTTCGTGCAGAAATAATTAGAAACAAATCATCCGATTGAAGATACTTTTTTGCAATAGTTATATCATTCCAATTTTCAAAAAGCTTATGTTCAAAAACTAAATTAATTCCCATTTTATCAATCTTTTTTCCAATATATTCAATCGAAATATCGGAACATAAGAAAATACATTTAGCTGAAATTTCATTGCAAAGAACAACTAAATTTTTTATCCAAATAGGAAATCCTATTTCTAAATCAGCTTTTTCGGGAACAGCAACAACTATTCTTTGATAAGTTCTAACAGGATGATCGAGCTTAGCAATATATGCGGTTTGACCGGTATTCTTAATTACATTATCTAAGGTATTTTCAAATAAAAATCGAGATGTAGTTTGATTTTTAGTCCAACCCATAAGTAACTCAGTAGCATTCATTTCGCGAGCGGCTCTAATAATTCCTCCTGCAATGTTTAAATCTACTCTATGTGTAACTTTAATAGGTGTGCCTGTTGCAGATGCTTTTTCTAATGAATCGCGAAGGAGATAATTTGTTTGTACTATTTTTTGATTTAAATCATCGGAATCTAAAACCACCGACAATGGATAAATTGGTAAAGTAGATTTTTTATCACGTATTAACATTGCAAAAGTTAGTAACCTGTTTATAGTGTCGGGGTTTGCAATTGGAATTAATATTTTTTGATATTTATTAGCAACTTGTAAAACTTTGTTACTTTCAATTACTGCTTGTTTTCTGCCATTTATTTCGGTAACAAACGAACTAACAAAACAGGTTATAAGTATTAAAAGTACAGTTCCATTTAAAACCATGTTATCGAGCAAATTAAGTTTAATACCAATAACAACAACTGCCAAAATTGCAGCAGCATGAGCACTGCTTAACCCAAATATTAAGTTTCGTTCAATTGAAGAATATCTGTAAATTTTTTGTGTAACCCAAGCAGCAAGCCATTTTGTAAAAAGAGCAACAGTAATTAGCGTAGCCGAAAAAATCCATGTATTTGAATTATATATAACTATTTGCATATTAACTTTCATTCCAATTTCGATAAGAAAAAATGGGATAAAAAGTGTATTTCCAATAAAAACAGTTCTATTCATTAGTGCCGATGAGTGTGGAATAACTCTGTTTAATGCTAAGCCACACAAAAAAGCACCAATAATAGCTTCAATACCAATAAATTCGGCAATAAGTGAAGATATAAATAATATTGCCATAACTAATAAATACTCAACTGAACCATCTAAATTGAATCTTTTAAAAATCCAACGAGTAATTTTAGGCACTAACCAAATAATAGCAAAAATAAATACTATAAACAGTGAAATCATACGTGTCCAGAAGTAAGTATCAATGCCACCTTGAACCATATTTGAAATAACAGATAGTAGTAAAAGAACAGCTGTATCGGTAATTAAAGTTCCGCCAATGGTTACAATTACAGCTTCATTTTTTGTAATATTTTGTTTGCTGGCAATTGGATATGCAAGAAGTGTGTGTGTAGAGAACATACTTGCAACCAAAAGAGCTGCTATAGGCTCAAAATGTAAAATATTACGAGCTACAAAAAAACCAATTCCTAATGGTATAAAAAAAGTAAGTGCCCCAAATACTAAACTTTTTAATTTGTTTTTTGCAAATTCAGTTAAATCAATTTCTAAACCAGCCAAAAACATAATATAAAGCAATCCTATTTTACTAAATAGCTCTAAACTATTTCCTTTTATTAAATGAAACCCAAAAGGACCAATTAAAACACCTGCTATTATCATTCCAATAATTCCTGGAATACGTAAGCGTTTAAGTAAAATTGGAGATAGAAGAATTATTAAAAAAATAAGCGTTATACTAAGTATTGGATCCTGAAAAGGAGTTGTGAGTGCCAAAAGTATAGTCATAAAGGCTTATTTTTGATTTATATAAAAATAATACACAAATATTTTTGCAAAAATAAACAAATAAATCAATATGATTTGATTTTTTAATAAAGGGAAAAAGACTTTTTTAAGGGTTAATGGTAAATATTAATTATTAATGGGAATTTGAATATATATTGAGTAAAAACTAAACTATGGAAGCTGAACAATTTACATAAACTCAATAGTAACATCTTTCATAAACTTGTTTTCTAAAAAGCCGATAATTCGCTTAACTACAGTACGCCGTATTTCAAGTTCTTGAGGTAAACTTGGGTCTTGATGGGCAGTATTAATACATGTTCCTACAAGAAAATGAATTTTATCGCTTTTCAATAAAAGTTTTACCAATTCATCGGCAGGTCCATTTGAAAGGATTGTTTCGCTTTTATAGTTTTCTAATATTTGAGCAGCTTTGCCTAATGTAAGAATTCCTTCGGTTACAAGATTAATACCTTCCATATACGAAATTGGGGGTAAATCATAATCAGTAATTTCCATACCGGGACGATAAAGTAGTGCTAATTTTTCGGCAATAATTTCAGATGTAGTTCCGCCACAAAGTACTTTTTTCCCTTGAAATTCTTGTACTTTTACTGCAAGTTGCACATCCATCTCTTTTTTATAAGGCGGACCGGTACAAACTAATAATTTACGTGGTTGGCGAAAATATATAATTGCACACGAAGTATCGTCTAAAGGGTTATCATTATCATTTCTGAGAGCAACAGCTACAATTTTTTTTGCCATTTCACGAGCAGCAATATATGGGTCGCGAATTATTGAATTGTAAACAAATTGCTCGGCATTTTCTTGTCCCCAACCAAATGGAAATTGTCGAGTTCCCATACCCGATTGCGTGATTCCATCAGACCAGAAAAAAATCCTATCCTCTTTTTGAGCTTGAAATATACAAGCGCGTAAAATTTTACCTTTATGATTTTCTCCTTCTAATTTAATATCTCTCCATTCCGGGTCGAAAGGCTTTGTGCCTCGCATAATAATACAATTTGGATTATCGTATTCAATAATTTGAGTAGTGCCATCAAATTCTATATCAATAATTGTAAAAGTGGAATAACTTACATTTCTTATCGAACAAACTGGCAAAGTATCCATAATTACTTCGGCTGTTTGGCGAATATTTCGATGGTCTTTTGTAAAATTTAAAGCCATTGAAGCGGTAAGTGTAGCTAAAACGTTTGCTTTTACACCGCTTCCCATCCCATCGCTAAGTACTGCAATAATTCGTTTTTCTTTTTTAACTCTTTCCGATAAAAACACATCTCCACAAATCATTTCACCTTCGTGCATGTTTTGCTCACAATCTACTTCAATATAAAATTTATCTTCTATCATTTATTATTCGAATTATCGTCAGTATTGTATGATTTAATAATAGAATGAAGAATTTTTTCTGTTTTTGAAGAGCTTTCTCCAAGCAGATAAGCAATTTGCTGAACAGTAATTAAATTTTCGCGAATAACTTCGCGTGCACGTTCAACTACCTCATCGCGGCGAACTTCAGGGTTTTCCATATCGCGAATAATTCCACCTACAATTTCGTGTTTTTTAATTGTAAATACCGAAATACTAAATACTTTCTTTTGATACTCTTCATCGCGCGTTATACTTTCTTCGCCTGTAAATATTAATGATGCAAAAAGTTTATGAAACGGAACTAAAGATTTTAAATCACTATTAATTAAACTGGCTGCTGATTTGTCGCCTTCTTGAATCTCTTCACCAATAAGTTTTATAAAAGAGTTATTGGTTTGCATTATTTGCAAATCTTTATTTACAATAACAATTGCAAGCGGAATTTTTTGCAACATCGAAGTAACAGTTTGCGAAAGTTCTTTAGCAAGTTGCTCGTCTTCGCGTGCTTTTTGCTCCGAATTCATAAGAGCTTCCTTTGTTTTTGATAATTTTTTATTTATCAAAGCCATTTCCTGGTTGTAGTCATTCATTTTTTTGTATGAATATGGTGGGCACATCTCTAAAGTAGCCAACCCTTGACAAATTGCAACTGAAAATTTAGCACAGTTTTCGTAGCCACAAGTACCACAGCTTAATATTTCATCTACATTATCGCGTCCTAACTCTTTTAAAATTCCATTAATTTCATCTGTATCAGGGTCTTGGGTTCTTTGATCGTCGTCTCTGTTAAATGTTCGTTTAAAATTTAATTTACTGTGTTTTTCGATATTTTTTTCCCACTCCTCTTTTTTAAAAGTTTTTAAACGTTTTTCTACATAATCAATTACTAATGTTCTACGTAAAAACTTATCGCCTTTACGCGAAGTACCGGGTCCCATAATACAACCATCGCAATAAAACAGATCGATATGTTGTTTAATTTGAACATTTTGCTTAAATTCTTTTATTACTTGCAAAAAATTATTACATCCTTCGGTACAAATTATTCTACCTGTAAGCAAATCTTCATTTATATCTACTGCCTGAAGCATTCCTCTACTTATTGGAAACAGAGAACCTTTTCGCCCTAATGGCATATTAAAATCGGAAAAAGATACAGATGTTTCGGTAATATTATTTTCCTTAAACAATTCTCGAAGTTCAACATAAGATAATACTGCATCAATTCGAGCATCATCATCAGTAAAACGTTTAATATCGTTTTTTGCAGCAAGACATGGGCTTATATACACAATTCTTACATCGTTGCCAAATTCTTTATGAATTACTTTTGCAGTAGCAATCATGTGAGGAATAATAGGTGCAATATTATCAATAAGTTCAGGATAAAATTTTTCGATATAGCTTATTACTGGCGGACAATTTGCTGTAAAATAGTATTTTCCGTTGTAATCTTTAAATAGTTTTTCGTATTGAAAAGCAATTAAATCAACACCAAAAGAAACCTCATTAACATATTCAAACCCAAGACCTTTAATCATACTAACAAAGCTACGATAATCGGTAATATCGCTAAATTCACCCGATATACTTGGTGCTACAATTGCTGCAACTTTAATTGGTGAGTTTAGCAAATGTCTTACATCTTCTTTTGAATCGGTATATTTAACTGCATTTTGCGAACACACTGTAACACAACTACCACAGCCAATACATCTATTTTGTATTATTTCGGCAAATCCTTCTTTAACACGAATTGCTTTTGAAGGGCAAACACGAACGCAAGAATAGCAAAGTTTGCACTCTTCTTTATTAATTGAAATTAAATTCATCGATAATATTTTTTATTTTTCAGAAAAAAACAAATTATTCAGCATTGGTTCAAGTTGATCGCAATTAACATTCTCGTGCATTTGTTTATCAATAAACAATATTGGACCTTTTCCGCAATTTCCTGAGCAAAGTTTACCTCTAAAATCGACACGGTCGGCAATTTTCTTTTCTTTAATATATCCTTCTACAAATTTTAAAGAATCGCGGTTTCCTCTTGCAAAGCATGAACTTCCCAAACAAATAATTATTTCGTGTTTTGTATTCATTGGTTGTGGTGTTGTTTTTATATCTGAAAATATTTTATTCTTTATTTATTTTATGACAAAAATAGTATTTTAATACAACATTATCGAAAAATTTCGGTAAAAATGAGTTTTATTAGTTTTTGAAATTT
>CAZRCF010000003.1:16910-29902 GCA_964598505.1 uncultured Lentimicrobiaceae bacterium
TTATTCCAGTTCCCAAGACTCAATAGACTGATCATCATCGTTAAGAATTGCTATATAATTTTTATACCTTTCTTCTGATATTTCTCCTTTATCAACTGCTACTTTTATGGCACAACCTGGTTCGTGGTTATGTGTACAATTATTAAATCGACATTGATTCATGCGTTCACGAAATTCTACAAAATAATGACCTATTTCGTGTTTATCGTAATCAATAAGCCCAAACTCTTTAATACCAGGCGAATCAATAATAAAACCACCAAACGATAATTGGTGCATTTGAGCAAAAGTAGTTGTATGTTTTCCTTTCAAATGAACATCTGAAATTTCTCCAATTTTTAATTCTAATCCCTTTTCAATTTTATTAATTAAAGCTGATTTTCCTACACCCGAATGACCTGCAATTAGCGATGTGCAATTTGTCATACTGTCTTTAACTAATTCAAGACCAATATTTTCAGTAATCGAAGTTTTAAAGCAAGGATAACCTAAAGAGCTATAACGCTTCTCCATTTCTGCAAGAATTGCATTGCTTTTTTTATCGTATAAATCAATTTTATTAAATACAATTTCAACAGGAACACGGTAGGCTTCGGCAGCGGTAATAAAACGATCGATAAACCCCGATGATGTTCGTGGCGAAGCTATTGTAACAACTAAAAATGCTTTATCGATATTTGCTGCGATAATATGTGAAATTTTTGATAATCGTATTGATTTACGAATTATATAATTTTTTCTATCGGATATACTACAAATATTTGCCGATTTATCTTTTTCATCAATATCAAGGGTTACATTATCGCCAACTACAACAGGATTTGTTGTTTTAATTCCTTGCATACGAATTTTTCCACGCAAACGAGCTTGCACAATCGCTCCCGATTGCAAAAGCACTTCGTACCAGCTTCCTGTTGACTTTATTACTACTCCTTGATATAACATTTATATTTTTATTTACAGATTTTTTTTAATTTTAATAATAAATATTCTATTCGCAATTAAGGTGCTAAAAACCTGATAGTCATCAGATGACTATAATCACATTTACTGATACAAATATCAATTTTCCAATTAGTCATCAGATGACTTGGGGATTTTAAGATAAAATTGTACCTTTGATTCTTAAATATTAGTTTACAAATTTACTAAAAAGAATGGAAATATTGAAATTATTTGGTTTAGCTTTTGCTCCTGTAATTGCTATTATAATATTTATTTGGTTTAAAGATAAGTACGAAAAAGAGCCATTTAGATTATTGTTGCTAAGTTTTTTGTTTGGTGTTTTATCAATAATTCCTGCAATAATTATCGAACTAATTGAAGGAAAATTCATCGCCCCTACGTCTTTAGTAAATGTAATAATATACTCTTTTGTAGTTATTGCATTAAGTGAAGAATTTTGCAAGTTTTTTTTTCTTAGAAAAGTTTTCTTCAGAAAAAAGTCTTTCAATGAGCCTTTTGATGGAATAGTTTATTCGGTTATGATTTCAATGGGTTTTGCTGCTATCGAAAATGTAATGTATGTTTTAAATCATGGTGTTTCAACTGCAATTTTACGCATGTTTACTGCTGTTCCTGCTCATGCAAGTTTTGCTATTATGATGGGCTATTTTGTTGGTTTAGCAAAATTTTCAAATCATAAAAACAAATTAAGTTTTGTTGGTTTATTTGTAGCAGTTGTTTTTCATGGTGCTTATGATTTCTTTTTAATTCAGAACGAATATAATGCATTGAAAATTTTAGCTTTCGTCGTTTTAATTATTTGTATTATTTTAGGTTTTATTGCAATTAAAAAAATGCAGAAAAACAAATTTATTCAAAATAATAGTTTTGATAATAATATAAAGATATAACTATGTCAGAACAACCAAATAACCCATTACACGGTAAAACTCTACAATCGGTATTAGAGTATTTGTACAATCATTATGGTTGGGAATTATTGGGATATTACATTAATATTAACTGTTTTAATAATAACCCGAGCATTAAATCAAGTTTAGCTTTTTTACGAAAAACGCCTTGGGCTCGCAAAAAAGTAGAGGATTTATATATTGAACTTATTGAAAAAGAGAGTAGAAAAAGCTAACTTTATTTATCCATTTTATAATTGTTAACAGAAAATATTATTAGTTGTATAGTATTTTTATTTAACAATCAAACTAAAACTCAAATTTTTAAATCACAGTATATCTGATATATATATAAATATTTTAGAATATTAACAAAATAAACTATATATTTAGTTGTATAACTATAAATATAGTTGTATATTTGTATCGAAATTTATTAGTAAAAAGATAAGAATAATGTATAAATAGAAGATGTATATACTATTAAATATTTAAACTGATTATTCAAATAATTCATATAATATTAACCTAAACAAATATTTATGTATAGATTGATACCACTATTAATTATAACTTGTTTTTTTATTTCATGTAAGTTGTATAGCCAAGATAAACCTAATGAAGATGTAAATCATTATAAAGAAACTACTATTTATGATACGATTCCAATTATTTATAGAGGTCATATTTATATTAAAGGGATAGTTGATAGTGTAAAAGCGTCATTTGTTTTTGATACAGGTGCTGATGGCTTAGGTTTTGATAGCCTTTTTTACAGAAAAAGTTCCATGAAGCACTATAAAATTATAGATGCATTTTTGCCAGGTGCTGGTGAAAAACCTCAAAAAATAAAATTAATCCTTGATACAGTAAATTTTCAATTTGCTAAACATTTATACAAATCAAACTTCATCCCAGTGTTTAGTTTAAAAACCATTTTAGGAGATTTTGCAGATGGATTAATAGGGAGAAATTATTTTAATAAATCGTTTTTAGAGATAAGCTACCAACATCAATATATTAAGATTCACGATAATATTAATTTAATAGATATAAGTAAATATAAAAAGATAGAATGTAAAAATATTAAAAATAGACTTTTCATGCCTTTAAAATTAAAAATAAATGACTCAATTGAAATAAAAGGTAGTTTTATGCTTGATATTGGAAGTGGAAATGGTATTTCATTAACAAGCCCATGTGCAAAACAGTTTAGTTTGCTAAATAAAATTAGGCAGAAAGTAAAATTTTATTCAAAATATGGCGGAATTGGCGGGAAAACTGTAAATTATACAGCAAGAGCTGTTTCTTTAAACTTTGGTGGGTATATATTTAACAATTTACCAATAGATTTTTCAATAGATAAATCAGGGGCTTTAGCATCAAATAAATATGAAGGTATAATTGGAAATGATATTTTAGAAAGATTTGATATTATTATTGATTTTATAAATAGCTCTTTATACATTAAACCAAATTCTAATTTCAATAAATATTTTGAATCTTCACGAATAGGGTTTTCTTTTGTTGATAGAACACAAAGTTTAAGCGCTTGGATTGTAACTGGTCTTTATGAAGGATCCGAAGCTGAGAAAAATGGAATACAAATTGATGATAAAATAACTCATATAAATGGCGAGCCTATTTTAAATATTTCTTACGAACAACAAAGGAAAATAATTAAAGAATCTGATGAAATTATATTAACAATAAATAGAAATAATCAGAAATTATTTTTTAAACTAAAATTAAAAGAACAAATTTGAGAAAGATTATTAAATATAAATAGGTATACACTTAGTGAAACATTAAATGAAACAATGAAAGAATTAACAAAAGCAGAAGAACAAGTAATGCAATTAATTTGGGAAATCAAGCAAGGATTTGTAAAAGAAATACTTGACCGAATGGAAGAACCTAAACCTGCCTACAATACTGTTTCAACTATAGTGCGAATATTAGAAAAAAAAGGATATGTAGGCTATAAAGCATACGGAAAAACTCATCAATATTATCCATTAGTATCTAAGCAGGATTATCGTAAAGAATTAATGGGAGGTGTAGTAAAAAATTATTTTAGTAATTCGTTTCGCCAATTGGTATCTTTTTTTGCTGAAGAAAAACAATTATCACTTAAAGAGCTTGAAGAGTTAAAAAGTATGGTAGATCAAGAGATAATAAAACAAAAAAAATGATAAGATTATGGATACTATTATTTTTTATATTATAAAATCAACTTTGCTATTAAGTTTATTGATTCTTTTTTATCGTCTAACTTTTAAAAAAGAAACCTATTTCGTATTAAACAGGATTTTCTTATTGGTTTCGATAGTAAGTTCGGTTTTGATTTTTCCTTTTCTACAAACAAATAACACAATTCCCATTAATAATATAACACAAATTGATACTTTACAGGAAATTGTTTTAAGTCCGATTGTTGTTTCAGCTAATGAATCATCAACAACTAATTGGCTTTCAATTATTATATATGTTTATATAGTTACTGTTTGTATTTTACTTTTTAGATTATTATTTCAGATAACGCAAATTATACGATTGTATTTAAAATCAACCTCTAATCATGCAATTTCTAACCATATATATACGGATGATCATCCCCCATTTTCATTTTTTAATTTAATCTTTATCAACTCCAAAAGCAATTTGAATGACATTGATAAAATTATTGCTCATGAGCAAGTTCACGCAAAACAATGCCATACTATTGATATTTTGCTGGTTGAAATAGTTTGTATTTTACACTGGTTTAATCCAATTGTTTGGTGGTACCGTACTTCAATACGCGAGGTTCACGAATACATTGCCGACCAAGGTGTAATCAGTTTAGGATATGAAAAACAAGGCTATCAGTCGCTTTTGCTTTCAGTTGCAACAGGTTTAAAGCTTCTAATGCCAGAAAACAATTTTAATTCATTAATCAAAAAACGTATTATCATGATGACAAAATCAAAATCAAAAGGTATATCGTTAGCAAAATATTTGCTAATTATACCTGTGTTTATTATTTTATGCTTTATTCCTTCTTTAAAATCAGAAGAAACAATTACAAATACAATAAATTTAGATAATAAAATAACTCAACCACAAGATAGTGTTTATTCTTTTGTAGAAGTTCCCCCAGTCTTTATTGGTGGTGATAAAGCAAGAGTAGATTTTATATCAAAAAATATAATTTATCCGCAAGAAGCCAAAGAAAAAGTTATAGAAGGCAAAGTGTTTATTTCATTCATAGTTGAGAAAAATGGTGAAATATCTGATATTAAAGTTAAAAAAAGTGCAAATCCATTACTTGATGACGAAGCAGTTAGAGTTACAAAGTTAATGTCAGGGAAATGGAAAGCAGGAATGCAAAAAGGCAAACCTGTTAGAGTAAATTTTTTATTGCCATTTACATTTGCATTAGATAAAAAAAACAAATAAAAAATTCAGAAACTACCCTTATATTACAAGGGTAGTTTTCTACTAAATTCTACTTTTCAACTTTCATTTTATCCTTATTTTGTTCCAGTATTTTAGCTTTTTCAAGCCAAATTTTAGCTTCTTCATTCTGATTTAACATTTGATATGTTAAACCAATATATTGGTGAGCTTTTACATTTTCGGGGTCGAATTGTAAGCTTATTTTAAATTCGGCAATTGCTTCATTATATTGTTTTAAAGTACCTAAAACACTACCTAAATTAAAATGCGCATCGGCATAATTTGGATCGAGGCTAATTGCTTTTTTATATACTTCCATCGCCTTATCGTAGTTGCCTTGTTCAAAATATATTTTACCAATATTACTCCATGTAACTGCTTTTGTTGGGTTAAGTTTTATAGCATTATCGTAGTAAAATATCGCTTTTTTGGGATCATTTAACCTACTCCAAGCCAAACCCAGTTGTTCGTAACAATCGGTATAGTTGGGATATATTTTTAACCCTTTTTCAAATTGTTCAATAGCTTGTAGCATTATAGAGTTTTTATTAGATTTATTTTCGTCTTTCATTGCTTTATCACGCAATGCAAGCGCCCAATATAATCGCATGTGAGCACTATTTGGCGAACGTTTTACATCGTTTTCAAAAAGTATTGATTGATTTTTCCATTCGGCTGAACGAACATAAGTTTTGATTGAATATCCAACCATAATTAATAAAAACAATATAGTAAATAATGGTTTTGATTTAAAAATTTCAATTTCCGAAAGTGCATTGCTACTTGTATTAATTTTAAACAATTTGATAAAAACAAAAACAAAAGCAATACATAATCCTAACGATGGTACAAACATAAAACGTTCACCAAACGATGTGCCTACAGGAAAAAAAATATTACTATAAATACTTAATGTAATCAAAAAAAACAGTAGTCCAAATACTATTGGATTTTTTTTTCGAAAGTTTAAAATAACATATATTCCAATTGCTAAATATATTATAAACGAGAAAATAAATTTTATATCGTCTAACCCAACTATTGGTATTTGATTATAAGAATAATCGCACACAAGTTGATATGGAAATATTGTAAGCAATAAATATTTACCCAAAAGCATTACTGCGGTGGCAAAATGCGATGCAAAATCGGTAGCACCAATCAAAAAATTATCTACAATTGAAATTGTAGTAGAAACACTATATTTTGAAACAATTTCGTTTCGGATAGCAATATATATTATTGCCGGCAATATAAGAAGTAACGATCCTGTTATTATTGTTTTTGGCTTTGCATCGGTAAAATACCACCCCATAATCGGAAACAAAAAAAGCATTGTAATTACTCCTTCTTTTGATAAAAAAGCGAGAAAAAACATTAACATTGACCCAATTAAACTTAACCATTTTTTTTTGGTAAACCACGAATGTAATAGCAACAAAGTTAGCATTAAAAAGAAAAACGACATAATTTCGTCTCTACTTTTAATATTTGCAACAATTTCAGTATGAATTGGAAGAACAGTATATAACAAAGTAATTATCAATGGAATAATAGGATGGGCTTTATTCAAATATTTACGTAATACAATAAAAAGCAAGAAACAAGATAATGCGTAGAACAAAACATTTAGAAAATGATTTAAATAAGGATTATTTGGTGATATTTGCCACTCAATAGCAAACATTATTTGCGATAATGGACGATATAAATTATCGGTCAAATGGTTAACTCCATATCGATATGTTGTCTTTAAAATAATAGGTATTCCTTGAACACCTTTTTTTATTACCCAATTATTGGCTGTTACACCATAATCATCTAAAACATAAGAATGTTTAAATGTATTTGAATATAAAATAAATGCAAATAAAAAACATAAAACTGCTGAGGTATAAATATGAAACGATTTTTTATTTTGCACTGGAATTTGAGGCTGCTTTTTGATATTTTTACTAACTGCTTTTTCTTTCTTATTCATAATTTTACTCTTTAAATATTTGTTTCTATAAGAAAAACTATTACACTTTTTTAGATTTCACAAAACTAATTAATTTTTTGCAAATCTTACAAAAACAATTTGGAAAATTATCTATTTATATCAAAAAACTCTCTAAATCAAAATAATATACGTATCTTTGCAAAAAATTTACTTTCGGACATTTCCCTTCCTATCAATAGTCAGGTTTTGGTTCCCAAAAAAATCTACTTTATTAAAATTATGCCATTTCAATCATTAAACATTATTGAACCTATTCTTAAGTCGTTACACCAAGAAGGTTACAAAATTCCCACACCCATTCAAAAAGAAGCAATACCTATAGTATTACAAGGAACCGATTTGCTGGGTTGTGCTCAAACAGGTACTGGAAAAACTGCTGCCTTTACTATCCCAATTCTTCAATTATTACACGCTTCAAAAACTTTTGATAAAAAACGTAAAATCAGAAGCTTAATTATTACACCAACTCGCGAGCTTGCTATTCAGATTAACGAAAGCATTCAAGCTTATGGTCGTTTTACCGGATTAACAAGTACTGTAATTTATGGCGGAGTTAATCAAAACCCTCAAACCGCTACTTTGCAACAAGGTGTTGATATTTTGGTTGCTACACCTGGCAGATTGCTCGATTTAATGAATCAAGGATATATTTCGTTGCACAATATAGAAATTTTTGTTTTAGATGAAGCCGACTGTATGCTTGATATGGGCTTTATCCACGATGTTAAAAGAATTATTGCTGCCTTGCCTCGCAAAAGGCAATCACTATTTTTCTCGGCTACAATGCCTCCCGAAATTATTAAACTTTCAAATACAATTTTGTTTCAACCCGAAAAAGTTGAGATTACACCTTCGGCAACCCCTGTAGATATTATTAATCAATATGTATATTTTGTTGATAAAGGAAATAAAAATGCTTTGCTGTTAGATATTTTAAAAGATGAAAATATTAAAACAGCGTTGGTTTTTACACGAACAAAGCACGGTGCCGATAATGTTGTAAAAATACTTGCTAAAAATAAAATTAGTGCAGAAGCTATACACGGAAATAAATCGCAAAATGCACGCCAGAGAGCTTTATCGAATTTTAAAGAACAAATTACAAGGGTTTTGGTGGCAACAGATATTGCTGCTCGTGGTATTGATATTGATGATATGGAATTTGTAATAAATTTCGAAATTTCGAATATTGCCGAAATTTATGTTCATCGTATTGGCAGAACCGGTAGAGCTGGAGCAAAAGGAACTGCGTATTCGTTTTGTAATGCAGAAGAAAAATCATATTTGCAAGATATTGAAAAATTGATTGGTAAAAAAATACCAGTTATCAGCAACCATCCTTATCCATTAACAGACCACAATCCTGTTAAAGCCCCGAAACAACAGCGAAACAATTTTAACCGCACACACCATAACACAAACGATACTAATTCAGGTGGAAATAGCTTTAAAAATAGGCAATTTGCTAAAACGAGAGTTGCTGCAAGATAGTTTTTGTTGGTGATAAAAACAATAAAAGTACAAAAAAACTCAAACTACTCTAATAACATTATAATTGTGATTTTTTAAACTTTTCACTTAACATTCAGTAATAATTTCGTTACTTTGCAGTGTGTTAAAATTGTAAATTTCAAGGAAAATGCAATTATTTGATTTCGGTTTTTTGTTGAATATCCCTTTTATAGTAGCTTTTATTGCAATTGTAGCTGTCTGTTTTGTACCTTTAAAATTTAAAGCAAATTTTGGTGCTTTGGTAATTTCATTAAATGCACTTTTGTTAAGTTTGATGGTTTTACCTGCTTTGCAAGGCGATATTATAAAATATTCGATTAATGCAGGTACATTTTTAGGCACTATTCCAATTTGTATCGATGGTTTATCAGCATGGTTTATTTTAATTGTAAATTTTACGTTTTTTACCGGTGCAATTTATGGCGTTGGCTACTTAAAAGCTTATAGTGAAGCAAAAAATAAGATAACTTTTCACTGGATTTTGTTTATTCTGTTTCATCTTTCAATGGTTTGGGTTTGTTTATTGCAACACGCTTTTGCTTTTCTTATAGCATGGGAAATTATGTCGTTATCATCAATGTTATTAGTAATTTTCGATAATCAAAATCCAAAAACAATTAAAGCCGGTATTAATTATTTCGTGCAAATGCACATTAGTGTTGTGCTTTTAACTGTTGGATTTATTTGGGTTTACTTTCAAACTGGCTCGTTTAGTTTCGAAGCTATTGGTTTGTTTTTTAATACTAATCCAAATATTTGGTTGTTTTTAATTTTCTTTATTGGTTTTGGAATAAAAGCAGGTTTTGTACCACTACACACGTGGTTGCCTTATGCTCATCCTGCTGCACCTTCACACGTTTCGGGAGTTATGTCGGGGGTTATTGTTAAAATGGGAATTTATGGTATTTTCAGAATAATCACTTTTTTAAAAGCAGATTATTTAATATTAGGCGAAATGATTGTAACAATTTCAATAATAACCGGTTTATATGGAATTTTAAATGCTTCGGTACGCCGCGATTATAAGCAGATGTTGGCTTATTGCACTATTGAGAATATTGGCATTATTGGCGTTGGAATTGGGTTAGGATTAATTGGAATTGGCACTCAATCGCCATTGCTATATTATTTAGGGTTTGGCGGTTCATTGTTGCATGTTTTAAATCATTCGCTTTTTAAGTCTTTGCTTTTTTATTCGGCAGGTTCTGTATATCAGCAAACTCATACCCGAAATATGGATAAATTGGGTGGATTAATTAAATATATGCCCAAAACTGCAATACTTTTTTTAATTGGAGCTATTGCTATTGGCGGTATTCCACCTTTTAATGGTTTTATTTCGGAGTTTATTATTTACAGCGGGATTATCGAAGGGTTAAAAACAAACAATATTAGCGAAATATTACTGCTTGTGCTTACATTGGCTGGTATTAGTGTTATTGGAGGGGTTTCTATTCTTACATTTACCAAAACTTATGGGACAATTTTTTTGGGTAGTGAACGCGAAAAACTAAGTCATAAACCTACTGAAGTATCTCGCACAATGCTTTTCCCTCAATATTTGATTGTAATAGTAATGTTAAGTGTAGTTTTTTTCCCTCAATTTTACTTAAATACTGTAAATAATATTTCACTTAGCTTAAATAATAGTTTGTTTGCTGCAAATATAACAGGATTAGAAAACTATTCGCAAACGCTAAAATATATAAGTTTGTTTTCTGCATTATTTATTGCAATTGTAGCTCTTTTTTGGACAATTAGATGGTTTGCTATTAAAAATAAACCACACGATATCCAGCCAACTTGGGGTTGTGGATACATGGCTGCATATAGCAAAATGCAATATACAAGCAAATCGTTTGCAAAACCATTAAGCAAAATATTTAGTTTTTTGTTGATAGAAAAAAAACAATATCATGAAATACAAAATAGTGAGATTTTTCCTAAGAAAAGAAAATATTTATCAAAGTATTTTGATTTTTTCGAGTTTCGACTAATTAACTCAATATTGCATCGTATTATTTATTTTACCAATTATTTTAAGTTTATACAAAATGGACGTATGCAATCCTACGTTTTATATGGAATTATATTTATTATAGCCATTTTTATACTTACAGTTTTCAATTTAATATAATGACAGGAGTAATTACATTTTTAATAATATCGCTAATAGCAATGCTTATAATACCATTTTTGAAAATAAAATGGAAAGGCATAGCTTTGTTTGCAGCAATATTATTTAATGCATTAATTTCCGGCTACTTTGCAGTTGAAACTCTTACAGGACAAACGTTTGAATTTGTTTTTAATGGAAGTATTGTTACAGGCTCAATTCCGTTACGAATAGATGCCTTATCGGGTTGGTTTATATTGATTATTAATTTTGTGTTTATAACGGGTTCTTTTTATGGTTTGTTTTATTTGAAAGCCAACAAAGAACAAACAAACAATATTACTTTACACACAATTTCATTAATAATTCTTCATTTTGCTTTAATTACTCTTTGTGTTATTCAAAATAGTTTTGCTTTTCTTATAGTATGGGAATTAATGGCACTTTCGGCGTTTCTTTTAGTAATTTTCGAGCACGAAAAAATTGCAACTATTAAAGCTGGTATTAATTACATAATTCAATCGCATGTTTCAATAATATTTTTAATGATTGGTTTTATGTGGATTGCTCACAAAACCGGAAGTTACGATTTCAATGCAATTGCCACATATTCAGCCAATAATGAAGCAGTGGCAATAGTTTTATTTCTCTGCTTTTTTGTTGCTTTTGCAATTAAAGCAGGGTTTGTACCTTTTCATACTTGGTTGCCTTATGCACACCCTGCAGCACTTTCTCATATTTCGGGAATAATGTCGGGAGTAATTATAAAAATTGGAATCTTTGGTATTTTACGAATGTTATTATTAATTAAACCCGATTATACAGTAATTGGATATTTTATTTTACTAATTTCTTTAATATCAGATTTATATGGTGTTATTTTGGCTATTGTGCAACATAATCTAAAAAAACTACTTGCTTATCATAGCGTCGAAAATATTGGTATAATTGGTATTGGTATAGGAATTGGTAGCATTGGGTTAGGCTCTGGAAATCAGTTGCTTGCTGCATTGGGTTTTGCTGGAGCATTGCTACACACTTTAAATCATGCACTTTTTAAATCGCTTTTGTTTTATACCGCCGGAAATGTCTATTTATCAACACATACACTTAGTATCGACAATTTGGGTGGTTTAATAAAAAAAATGCCTCAAACTGCTATGCTATTTTTAATTGCAGCTATTGCAATATGCGGTATTCCGCCTTTTAATGGTTTTATTTCTGAATTTATTATTTACAATGGTCTTTATCAATGGCTCAACGATGCTGTACTTTTGTCATCAATTACAGTAATTTTGTCTGTTTTGGTTTTAGTAACAATTGGTGGGTTGGCAATGCTCTGTTTTACAAAAGCTTTTAGTGTAGTTTTTCTGGGAAATCCTCGACAAAAATTTAATCATGAAATTAAAGAAGTGCCTTTTATTCAGCTTATTCCATTGTATTTAATTGCTTTTTTAATAATTATTATTGGATTATTACCTCAATATTTTCTTAGTTTATTGTCAAATCCAATTTCTTTGTTTACAAATAGCAATTCTAATATTTTTGTACTATCTCAAGGATCATTTTTCAATACATTACAATCGATGAGTTGGGCTGTGTGGGGATTTGTTTTATTGGCAATTATTGTTTTTTTTGTGCGAAAATATTTTATAAATAAACGAATTAATGCTATTGAACCTACTTGGGGCTGTGGATATATTGCTTCAACTGCAAAATTACAATACACAGCAAGCTCATTTATACGTACTTATAGTAAATTGTTTGGAATGATTTTGCTATTTCATAAAAAAGAAAAAGTTATAACTGGAATATTTCCGGATAAAGGATATTTTGAATCGCACCCGTACGATAAAATTGAAAAATGGTTAATTGACAAGCCTATTATGGCTTTTAAATCATTTTTAGGAAGATTTCTTTTTCTTCAAAATGGAAGATTACAAGTTTATATTTTATATGGAATTATCTTTGTAGTTTTAGTAATTGGTATTCCATTAATTTATAATAAAATAGGCGAATTAATTAACTTTTTAAATCAGTTATAAATTATGTTATGTTTAATATT
>CAZRCF010000004.1:0-11062 GCA_964598505.1 uncultured Lentimicrobiaceae bacterium
ACTCCAGTTAAAACCTGTATTGTCTGTTGCTGTGGTAAAGTATGTTGTAGTTGTTGTGCCATTTGTTAATTGACATGTTGGCTCAACTCCCGCTGATACTGCGATTGCTGTTGGTGTACCTACTGTTGGTGTTACTGTTACACTTCTTACTACTTGAGCAGAAGGTCCGTTACAGCCATTTGCAGTTACTTGAATATCAACACTTCCTGCAAATCCATTTGTCCATGTCATTATTCCACTTGTTGGATTAATTGTTCCGGCTAATGGATTACTTATACTCCAGTTAAAACCTGTATTAGTTGTAGCTGTTGTTGAGTATGTTGTAGTTGTTGTTCCATTTGTTAATTGACAAGTTGGTTCAACGCCTGCTGATACTGTGATTGCTGTTGGTGTACCTACTGTTGGTGTTACTGTTACAATAGCTTCTGTAGAATTAGCTTCATTGCATACACCACTTTTAACAACTGCCCTAAAATGAGTAGTTTCTGTTAAAGTACCTGATGTGTATGTTGTGCCTGTTACATTTGGTAAAATAGTATTCCAAACAGTAAATGGACTAACTGATGATTCCCATCTTAAAATAGTGCCAGTATAGCCACTTAAAGTTAATAAACCACTAGTAAGTCCTTCGCAAATTGTGCTTCCTCCAGAAATTCCGCCACCATTGCTAACAGGATCAACAATCATTGTAATAGGTGCACTATATCCTAAACATCCTGATAAATCTTTTCCTGTTGCTGTAACAATATCGTTATTGGCAAAAGTAGTTGATTCAAAAGAGTTTGTTGCAGTAAAACCACCTTGTGGTGCTCCATTTATAAAGAATAAAGTTGAATCGGCACCAGTTGTTGTAAAAGTTACACTTGTACCTGCACAAATAGTTCCAGCAGGATTAGGTGTTAAAATTACAGCAACAGTACTTGGATCAACTAATATTTGAGAAACAGTATTTGTACAAGAATTAGCATCAGTAATAGTAACTGTGTAATTACCTGCACCAAGACCAATAGCCGTTTTTGTTGTTTGCTCAGGATTAGTACTCCATGTATATGAAGCAGCATCGCTTACTGTAATAGTACCATCAGTTGCATTACAAATCGATGGATTTGTAAATCCTGTAATAGTTGGCACCAATGGTGTATTAATTGTAATAGTTACATTATTAGATAATGCCTCACTACAAGCACCATTTTTAACAACAGCTCTATAATGAGTTGTTGTTGCTAAATTAGTAACGGTATAAGAATCTGATGTATTATTAATTGTATTCCAATTAGATAAATCGGTTGAAGATTCCCATCTAACAATATCACCAATATAACTAGATAGAGTTAAATTTGTGCTATTTGTTGTACTGCAATAAGCTACACCTCCGCTAAGAGTACCACCATCACTTGGTGCATTAACATTAATTGTTGCAACAGTTGTGGTATCAATATCACCTAAATTATTTATAATTGCACGGTAATAAGTAGTAGCAGTTAAATTGCCGGTTGATATTGTATCAGTTGGTTCAGCATTATTAGTCCAATCAATATTATTTGTTGATGTTTGCCATTGAGTGGTTCCTATTTTACCAGCTAATGCAATTTTAGCACTTGAACCAGAACATATAGTTGTAGATGCAGGATATCCTGCACCAACATTTTTTACATAAGCTACAATATTTCCTGATGCCGAACCATTAATTGCAGTAAAAGGTATTGCTTCAAAAGTTGTTGCATCATACAAAGTAGTTTCTGTAACCAAGTTTACATTAATATTTGTGCTACCACCATTATAAGTAAAAATAAGATTACAAATAACTTGGTTATGAACATCAAATCCAGCATATAATGGATCAATATATGATACTTTTATTGCGTTAGGATATAATGTATTATTTATCCCCCAGTTACTAGGTGTTGAATTTGGCCATTGATTAGCTATTCCTGTATATGTTAGAATAGATTTGTTATAATCTATTACAATATCATAACCAACAGGTTGAGTTGGGCTATCAATATTAATTTTAACAGGAACAGATATGCTTTGACCAGGTGTTAATGAAGATTCATTAAAATCGATATTTATATAATTTTGTCCATTTACAGAATTAAAGATAAATAAAGACAAAAATACATATAAATAAATAGTAGATAATTTAATTATTTTTTTCATATTTGTTAATGTTAATATTAATAATTTGTGTTACTACCATTAAGATCACCTGAACAAATTCCCCAGAAGTTTACTTCAATATTGCTATTGTTTACAGTAAATGTAGGAATATCAAACAACCAATCTGGTGCTGTGTATGTTGGAATTACAAGTGTGTTTAATGATTTAGCTTTAAGTGCAAGTAAATCACCAACATTAAGTATACCTCCTGTACTAACATTTACATCTGCTGCTCTTAAACGCAATGCATTTTCAAAAGGTAGTGGAGTAAATGTTCCTGTTATTTTGGCTTTTAAAGCTAAAACATCAGCTAAGTTTACACCTCCATGAGGTTTAGTTGTGATTGCAACTAATTTATAATTTTCATTTGGCACACTAAATTCGTAATATCCATTAACATCTGTTGTGTCAGTTGAAATTACTGCATTATCTGATACACGTATGATATTTATAATAACATTTGCCATTTTTAAAGTATCAGGGCGTGGTCTTCCATCATATTTCAAATATCCACTTACAAAATAATTACCATTTTGAACAGTAACTACTGCATTTGCTGTAGAACTATTTCCGTTTACATCGGTAACAGTTAAAACTACAGGATTTGGACCTACATTAGCGATTGTAAATGTATTTGGAGCTAAAGTTATTGTAGCTATTCCACAATTATCTGACGAACCATTATTAATACTATCGGCAGAAACAATTGCATTTCCTGTACCATCAAGTACTACATAAAAGTTTTTAGCTATTGCTGTTGGTGCAATATTATCCTGAACAGTTACTGTTGCAGTTGCAGTAGAAACATTACCCTTTGTATCAGTTACTGTTAATGTAACTGTATTAGCTCCAACGTTAGAACAAGTAAATGAGCTTGGAGAAACTGTCATTGTGGCAATTCCGCAAGCATCACTTGAACCATTATTTACATTATCAGCAGTAATAGTTACATTACCTGTAGCGTCAAGTTGTGCAATATAGCTTTGAGTAATTACTGTTGGTTTAATTGTATCAATAACGGTTACTGTTGCTGTTGCTGTAGTAATATTATTACTATTATCAGTTACTGTTAATGTAACAGTATTTGCACCTGTATTAGAACAAGTGAATGTATTTGGAGCAACAGTCATTGTGGCAATACCACAAATATCCGATGAACCATTATTTACATCAGCAGCTAAAATTGTTACATTTCCGGTAGCATCAAGGTAAGCATTTATGTTTTGTGCAATTGCTACAGGTTTAATTGTATCTTGAACAGTTACTGTTGCAGTTGCTGTAGAAACGTTACCCTTTGTATCGGTTACAGTTAATGTAACAGTATTTGCTCCGGTATTAATACAGGTAAATGTATTTGGAGCAACAGCCAATGAAGCAATTCCGCAAGCATCAGTTGAACCATTGTTAATACTATCGGCTACAATTGTTGCACTTCCGGAAGCATTTAATACAACTGTGAAGTTTTTAGTAATTGCTATTGGTTTAATAGTATCAATAACAGTTACTGTTGAAGTTGCTGTTGAAAAATTACCACTATTATCTGTTACAGTTAATGTAACAATGTTTGCACCAGTATTAGCACAAGTAAAAGTGTTAGGCGCAACAGTCATTGTGTCGATACCACAAATATCTGATGAACCATTATTTACATCGGCAGCTAAAACTATTACATTTCCAGTAGCATCAAGATAAGCATTAATATTTTGAGCTATTGCTACCGGTTTAATTGTATCAAGTACTGTTACTATTGCATTTTCTGCTGCAATATTACCATTAACATCGGTTACAGTTAAAACTACTGTATTAGCACCAACATTAGAGCAGTTAAATGAATTTGGAGCTACAGTAATAGTAGCAATTCCGCATGCATCAGTTGAACCATTGTTAATACTATCGGCAGAAATTGTTACCATTCCTTCAGCATCTAATATTGCTGTATAATTTTTGGTAATAACTACAGGTTTAATTGTATCAATAACAGTAACTGTTGCAGTTGCCGATGAAATATTTCCTGCATCATCAGTAACAGCAAAAACAACTGTATTTGGTCCAACATTACTACAATTAAATGATTTTGGTGTAACTGTCATTGTATCAATAACACAATTATCAGTTGAGCCATTATCAATTTGCGAAGCTAAAATTGTAATATTTCCGGTTGCATCAAGATATGCGTTAATATTTTGAGTAACAGGAGTAGGTGGCACAGTTTCTAAAACACCACCGTTAATCCAATTTGCATGAACTATTGCGGTAGTAACATCAGCTAATTCGCAACCCGAAGCAAAATCAATATTTGCTATACAATCGCCATCAGGAGCATTTTTAGTAAATCTTAAATTTATAAATGTTCCGTTAATATCGGTTGCTGCAGGGTTAGACCACGAAATAGTTACTTTATTTGGAGCTGTTGTACCAACAGTAGCACCAAAAGAATTATCTTCAGTACCGGTATAAGTAAGTTTGCTTTCATCGTAATTTACTACTAATGTAGCAGCACCCATATTTACAGGTAAACCGCTAAAATCAATAGGAATTAATACTACTTCAGCTTGATCGGCACGAATTGAGCCAATAGTTACATTTGCAGTTGAAACAGCAGGTGTTATTGTAGCATTTGTATAAGTTACAGGAACAACATCGCTTAAAAGAGTTGTAAACGAACAACTTGAAGCAAAGTTTAGAGTTGTACTTGCAACTCCAATATATTGGAATTTTAATCTTAAAAATTCTCCATTTACATCAGGTGGTGTAACATTCGACCATGCAATTGTTATTTTAGTTCCATCGCTGTTTACAGTAGCCGAATTTGTATTATTTGCTACTCCGGTATAAGCTAAAATTGAGCTATTAAAAGGAATTTCAAGGGTTATTGCTCCTACTCCATTTACTCCGGTTGGAAGACCGGCAAATGTTAAAGGTATTTCAATATTTCCACCTTGAGTTACTCCGGTTAACGAACCTAATATTGCAGTTGCAGGAGCAAGTGTAGGAGTTACAGTTCCGTTAAAATAACTAACAGCAATATTTGCAGTAGTATTATCGGTAATTAAACTTCCCGGATAAAACTGAACATTTGTTGCAGTGTTACCAACATATTGGAAATTTAAACTTATTAAATTTGTAGGTGCATTAATATTTGCTCCAGTAGAGTTTGACCATGCAATTGTAATTATGCCATTACTAGCATTTGCAATTGCTCCAACCAAATTACCTGTTGGAGTTATACCAACAAAGTTTAATGCAGTAGGATCGTATTTAATTTTTTGTGTTATAGCACCAACATTACTCGAAAAATTTGAATAATTTATTGGTACTGTAACATTGTTACCTGTTGTTGCAGATGCATTTTGAATAGTTGCTGTTGCAGTATTTCCAGTATTAACATTTACCGCTCCATTTGTGTATTCAGGATATATTTCATTTAAACCTTGAGTAACTTCGCAATTATTTAAAAATCTCAATTGTGTTGTATCCATTCCAAGATATTCAAATTTTAAATTAAGCAATAAGCCGTCAGTAAAATCGGTATATGTTGGAGCATTAGGTGCAAAATAGGTAATATGTATTGTTGAATCGGTTGCACCAGTAGCAAAACCGGTTACCGCAACATTTGAAATTCCTGTAAAATTTAACATGGTAGGATTATAGCGTATTTTAAACGTTATTGACCCAATACCAGTAAAATTAGTAATATTGACAGGAACAGTTATGTTCTCGCCCGGACTTGCCGAAACCACACCTATTGATGCAGTTGGGTCAGTTCCTTGGGCTCGAACAAACGACACCGACAGAAACATCAGCATCATTGTTATTATATAAATTGTTTTTCTTATCATCGCTTTATAAATTAGTTTGTTATTCTACTTTTTTAACCCTAATTGATTTGAAGATTAATTACTTCAATCAATATATTGTGTTTAACATGAATTTTTTATATTCAAAACATATAATCTATTATTTTTTATCTCTTTTCTACACATTGTTTTGTTTTCTAATAAATTCACTTTTTGTAGAAACAAGGAGGTAACAGAAAGTTGCTACCCCCTTGTTGAAAAATATTTACTTTTCTAAAACTAATTTATTAGTTCTAACATAAGAAGTATTGATACCATTTACTTCTATTGTATAGAAATAGATACCATTTTTCAAGTTATAAGTATTAGCATTTAATACAACATTGTGAGTTCCTGCTGCTTTTACATCTTCTGTAATAGTTGCAATTGTTTGTCCTACTATGTTGCTTAAAGTAATTTTAACTGTACTCTTTTCAGGAATTGTGTATATAATAGTTGTAGCGTTATTAAATGGATTAGGATAGTTATCAACTGTAATTTCTTTAGTAATTACTTTTGATAATTTTAAGTTTACATTATTTAATACTGTAGCATTATTGTCAGCAAATTCTGTTGAATTTGAAACTGTAAATACTTCTGTTTCTGAATCAAATGATTGTTTTGCTTTTAATTGTAAGCTAACAAGGTTTTCAATATTTGATACACCATTAGTATTAAACCAAGCTAATGTAACTTTTCCATTTTTAACTTCATAAGTTAAATCTTCTAATTGTGAAGTTATGTTTTCAATTTCAAATTGGTTTTCATTATAATTCATAACTAAAGTCATAGCACCTAAGCTTGCGATACCATCAGATTTAATATTATAATTAAATGATTGTCCTTTTTGAACTGAAATTGTATTATCAGCAATTGTAGGAATAAATGTTTCAGCAGTTTTTGCACCAGTAGTTGGCACGAATGATCCATTAACATCACCTACACAAAGACCGTAAATATCTAAAGAAACTTCGTCATCAACAACAGAAACGTTAGGAGAATCGAATTTCCAATCACCTGCAGGATAGAAGTTTGTTGAACCTACAGTTCTAAGTTTGATACGTAAAGCATCGGCACCTGAGATAGAACCACTTGCATTAACATCGGCAGCCATTGTTCTTAAAAATCCTAATGGGAATGAACCAACTGTATTTAATTGTACAATTAAAGCATCGGTAGCATTATTTCCACCAAAAGTACCATTATAAGATGCATTTAATGTATAATTTCCTACAATTACATTATTAAATTCATAATATCCTAATTCGCCATTAGCTTCATAGTTTGGAGCTGAAGTTGTAGTTGCAATTATTTGATTTGTTTCATCTAATAAGTTAACTGTAACACCATTTAATGGAGTTTCGAAATTGTTATCATAAACAACATAACCGCTAACAGTATATCCAACAGGAATAATTGTAACATTTATTGTTTGTGTACCACTACATCCATATTGATTAGTTTCGGTAACAGTTACCATACCTGTACCACCTAAACCCCAGTTAACTGTGATTTCGTTAGTACCAAGTCCTGTTGCAATTATACCACCGGTTACATTCCATGTATATAAATTATCTGAATCAAAATCTGTTGTATATGTAACTCCGGTAGCATTTTCCATTACTACAGTTGAACCTGTGATTGAAGGTGTTGGTAATAAGCTAATAGTTACCATATAAGGAACTGAAGTATTAAAACAACCTGCTAACCTAGTTTCTTTAACAGTTAAAGTTCCATTAGTTGAACCCCATTGAATAGTAACCATATCGGTATTTTGTCCGGCAGTAATAACACCACCTTCAACTATCCATTCAAAAGTACTTCCGTCTTCACCACTACTTGCACTATATTGAACTAAAGAGTTTTCGCATGCAATATTAGGAATTCCTTCTGAATAAATTTCCGGTATCCAAGGTGCTATGTTTAGTACTTCAGGAGAAATTGTTACAGTACATCCTTTAAAGTCGGTTACAGTAACTTCATAAATACCCGGTGTTAAACCGGTTCTTATTTCTGTAGTTTCACCGGTAGTCCATAAGTAAGTATAAGGAGCTGTTCCTCCGGCAGGATTTACATCAATTTCACCATCATTACCATCAAAGCAAGTAGGAGACGTTTGTTCATAAGTAGCAGTTAAAACTGTAGGTTCGGTAATAACAACTGATGTAGTTGCTGTACAGAAACTATCATCACTAACTACAACAATATAAGTACCGGCAGAAAGTCCTGATAAATCTTGCGTTGTTGATTCATCAAAATCATCCCATAAATAAGTATATCCGCCTGTTCCACCTGTAACACTTAAATCAATAGAACCATTGCTTCCACCATTACATGAAACATCTACTTTACTTGTAGAAAGAATTATTTGTGTGTTTTGAGTAATAACAACACTTGCAGTTGCAGTACACAAATTAGCATCGGTAACTGTAACAGCATAAGTTCCTATATTAAGACTTGTTAAATCTTGAGTAGTAGGTCCAATAGGAGTGCTATTTCTTGTCCAAGCATAAGTATAACCTGCTGTACCACCTGCAACAGTTAAGTCGGCAGCACCGGTTGTGCCATTGTAACAAAGAACATTTGTACCGGAAATCGAAGCAGTTAAAAGAGTAGGTTGAGTAATAATAATATTTCCTAACGAAATAACACAACTTGGAGCAGCAGCATCGCGTATAGAAACAGGGTATGTACCTGAAATTAATCCTGTAAAAGTGTATGGTGCAGTTTGTTCTGATGTCCATCCGCTTCCAATATTAAAATCGAATGTTCCTGCTCCACCAATTGGATTACTAAATGTAATAGTTCCGGTATTTCCATTATAACAAATTACAGGTGTATTTGTAATAGTTGCACTAATTACAGCAGGTTGAGTAATAACTACAGCAGCATTTAATATATGTACACAATCGGTATGAGCTGAATCGCGCATTTGTACATTATATTCGCCGGCACCTATGTTTGTAAAATTACCGCTTGATTGCCAGTTTGTACCACCGTTAATAGTATATTCGTAGTGTCCCCATCCACCTATTGGATTGGTAATTGTAATTGTACCGGTTGTAGCAGCATAGCAATTAATATGTGGAGTAAAATCTAATGTTGCACTTAAAGCAAATTCAGGCTCTGCAATTACTCTGATTGGTGGTATTGAAACAACACAAGCAGGATAAGTAGCATCACGCATTTGTATAACATAAGAACCTGGTGTTAAACCTGTAAGACTTGTATCGGCTACAGTAACTAAAGGAGTCCAAGTGCTACCACCATCAATAGAATATTGAGGACGACCATAACCACCAAAAGCTTCGGTGAAGTTAATAATACCATTATTAGCATCTTTACATGTAACATCAGAAGATGTTACAACTGCGGTTAATTGGCTTGGTTGTTCAACTGTAACAGAATTTGTAACTGTACAATTTTCATCATCGGTTACCACAACAGAGTAAATACCAAAACCTAAATTAGTTAAATCTTCAGTAGTTTCATTAAATCCTGGAACACCATCTTTTGTCCATACATAAGTATAACCGGGAGTTCCACCACTTGGGTTTAATGTAATAGTACCATCACTTGCGCCAAAACATGTTACATTAGTATGAGTTGGGCTTGTAATAATTTGAGGATTAACAGTAATAGTTACTGCTGATGTATAATATATTGAATCACAGCTATTATATGTTCCTCTGCGGAAATAAGTAGTTGTATCTAAATTACTTGGTGCATAAGTTGTTAAAGTAGCACCATCAATATCACTCCAGTCGATATTATTAGTTGATGATTGCCATTGATAGCTAAATGTACCATCGCCACCGTTAGGTAAGGTTTCACTTGTTAAAGCATTAGGTACAGTATTGTAACAAATTGCTTGTGAGGTTCCAATTGTACCTGGATCTACTAAAGCATATTTTGTTAAAGTAACTGTTCCACTCATTGTAAATTCGCAACTTCCAACATCGGAAACACCAACTACATAATACTCTGTTGATTCAACACCTGTATTTGTATGATTTTGTACAGGTATATTATTAATATTTAATGGTGAGCCTGTACCAGGTTCTCCAAGTCCGTTTACACTTGCACCATCACTTACTCTTTTTACAATATATTTATGTCCAACTTGCGAACCGCTTAACGAAATAGTTGCACCTGCATCGTTGTGACAATAATATTGAGGAGTTCCGTTAACATTTTGTGATGTTGGCAAATCTCTAATATCAACTCTATACTCTTCTGATGTTATTGTACAGTAAGAACCATTAGCAACAGATACTTTAACGTAAGCTGAACCTATAACAGGTTTTACATCCCATGTTACAGAGTAAACCGATTTGCCGGCAATAACATTTGTTGATGGATTTGAACCTCCATTTTTCGACCATGAATATTGGTAAGTAGGATCATAATTTATTGAGTAACTTGCAGAAGCACCTATACATAGCAATGTAGTTCCTTCAATAGAATCTAGAGCAACAGTAGGTCTTGTTTTAGCAGTTACTCCACGTCTTGCTGAGCTTTCGCAAGTGTTAATATCTGTTTGTGATGCATAATATATTGTATTATTTACCAAAAGAGTATTTGTAGGCAATTGACTACCACCTGTTGGAGCATCATACCATTTAATATTTGTTCCTGTTGCAACTAAATTTGCTACTGTAGAAGCTACTTCGCAACGAGCTTGAGGTGAAGTTGCAGTAGGAGCCGAAGGAAGAGTAAGAATTGTTACATAAGGCATTGTTGTTAACTCAGCCGAACAGTTTGCATTAGTTGCTAATATATTAAATGTAGTGTTTGCAGTACGAGCGCCTGTTGGTAAACTTATTGTTCCACCATCGCCAACTTCTAAAGCACCAGGTACAAGTGAATTATCAGCATCGTTTCTTAATTGATAACTAACACCTACTACCGATAATAGAACATCAAAATTAGTTGATGTACCACTACAAATAGCACCTGAGCCATCAACAGTTAAACCAACTGCCGGTAAAGCGTTTACAGTTAAACTTGTTGTTGCTGAATTAGTACAACTATTTCCATCTGTATATGTATATGTAACTGTTACA
>CAZRCF010000004.1:11162-28671 GCA_964598505.1 uncultured Lentimicrobiaceae bacterium
CTGCTGTTGCATTTGTAAAAGCTGGTGTTTGTGAATTAACGCAAACTGTGGCTGCACCGTCTGCTATTGCTGCTACTGTTGGTAAAGCGTTTACGGTTAAACTTGCTGTTGCTGAATTAGTACAACTATTTCCATCTGTATATGTATATGTAACTGTTACAGTACCAGCTGTTAAACCGGTTACTACGCCACCTGCTGTGATACTTGCTGTGCCTGTACCGGCTACTATTGACCATGTTCCACCTGCTGTTGCATTTGTAAAAGCTGGTGTTTGTGAATTAACGCAAACTGTGGCTGCGCCGTCTGCTATTGCTGCTACTGCTGGTAAAGCGTTCTCTGTTATTATTACAGAAGTTGATGCTGGAATTGTTGTATAAGTCTCGGCTTGATACGTTCCAACAAATGTAATATTTCCACTACCATCTGAAAAGAGAGTTTCCACCATACCGCCATTACGCAATAATTGATATGGTGTTGTTGGAGTTCCACCTACTAATGTAAAAGTAACATTGCCACCTGCACAATAACTTGTTGCAGAAGGAGTCAAGGTTCCTTGCGCGTTTGCATTTATCAAAAATGCTAAAAAGAAGAAAAGCAACCCTAACGGTTTTAGCAATTTCTTCAAGCTTAAATTTGTGTATAAACTTTTCATTTTTTTTAATTGTTAATTAATAATTGTTAATTTGATTTTTTTTAATTGTTATTTTTAATTTGTTTGTCATAATTCTCTGATTTAATAAGGGTGATGCTTTGTTTTTCATTCTCATAATAATTGTTTTTAGTTAATATTTAATTTAATAATTTAGTATCAAAAAAACTAATTTAATGCAAAAATATAAGCAAATAGCCCTTTAACAAGCTAAAGCGTACATTTTCAGGGTTTAACAAATATTTGAACCGTTTAAAAAACCAAATAAAATGATAATTTTTACTTAAATTTTATAAATAATTCTCTACAAATATAATAAAGAATTTCTATTAATGATTAAAAATAGAATTACTTAATATAAATTTAATCCTATATTTTTAAAAACTGATTATTAATGTATTGTTAATTAGGCATTTATAAAATCATTAAATTATAAAAAAAAAGTTAAAAAAAATATTATTTAAAATAAATCTAAATTACCTCTGATACAAGTAAAAAGTAGAAAGTAGAAAGTAGAAAGTAAAAAGGGGGAAGTGGAAAGTAATGTGCTAATGTGATGATGTGATGGAAGTAGAAAGTAGAAAGTAGAAAGTAGAAAGTAAAAAGTAAAAAGTAAAAAGTAAAAAGGAAAAAGGAAAAAGTAGAAAGTAGTAAGGGAAAAGGAAAAAGGAAAAAGCGTTGCACTGAGCGTAGTCGAAGTGTGGGAAGTGGGAAGCGTTGCACTGAGCGTAGTCGAAGTGTGATGATAAAGATTGCTTAGTGGCTCTTAGTGTTCTGAGTGCCTTAGTGGTGAGAAATAATTTGAAGATGATACAATTTGAAAATTTGAAAATGATAGAACTTTGCGTTTTCTTTGCGTTTTCTTTGCTGGCTTGGCGGTAAAAAACACTAAAATTGATGATTAGTCGGAGTGCGACTTGGAGTCGCGCCCCGACTATAAAAGAACGTTATCAGCGTTCTATTTAAAAAATATTTCAGACTTGCATAATAAAGATTTGAATTTTTTTTTGTTATTTTGTACAAAATATTGTGAAAATTATTTAAAATGGAAAATATAAAACGTTCGATAATTATTGATTTGCTAAAAACACCCGAAAAAGCCGGTATAGGCAAACTTGTAAATGTAAAAGGTTGGGTTCGCACAAAACGCGGAAATAAAGAGGTTGCTTTTATTGCTCTTAACGATGGTTCGATTATTCATAATATTCAGATAGTTGCCAATTTATCCGATTTTTCGGAAGAGTTGATAAAACAGATAACAACAGGTTGCTGCATAAACGTAAATGGAATTTTAATTGAATCGCCGGCACAAGGACAAGCAGTTGAAATTGCTGCAAAAGAGATAGAAATATTCGGTTTAGCCGATCCCGAAAAATATCCACTGCAAAAGAAAGGTCATACTTTAGAATTTTTACGCGAAATTGCTCATCTACGACCTCGTACAAATACATTTGGTGCAGTATTGCGAATTCGTCATCATTTGGCTTTTGCTCTACATAAATATTATAACGATAGAGGTTTCTTTTATTTGCACACACCAATAATTACAGGCTCAGATGCCGAAGGTGCAGGTGCAATGTTTAGAGTTACAACTTTAGATTTGAACAATGTTCCTTTAACACCAGAAAAAGAGGTTGATATTGCTCAGGATTTCTTCGGAAAAGTAACCAATTTAACTGTTTCGGGGCAACTTGAAGCCGAACTTGGTGCTTTGGCACTTGGTAAAGTTTATACTTTTGGTCCAACATTTAGAGCCGAAAACTCAAATACACCACGCCATTTAGCCGAGTTTTGGATGAACGAGCCCGAAGTTGCCTTTAACGATATTAACGATAATATGGATTTGGCAGAAGATTTTATAAAATATCTTGTTAAATACGCTTTAGATAATTGCATTGACGACCTTGAGTTTTTAAATAATATGTACGACAAAGAACTTATCGACCGATTAAAATCGGTGGTTGAAACTTCTTTTGTTAGAGCTACATATACTGAGGCTGTAGAAATTTTAATTGCTTCGCAACAAAAATTTGAGTTTAATGTGGAATGGGGTGTCGATTTACAATCGGAACACGAACGATATTTGGTAGAAAAACATTTCGGAAAACCAGTAATTTTAACCGATTATCCTAAGAAAATTAAAGCTTTCTATATGAAGCAAAACGATGATGGTAAAACGGTTAGAGCTATGGATATTCTTTTCCCAAAAATTGGAGAAATTATTGGTGGTTCGCAACGTGAAGAAAATTTAGAAAAACTTACCACTTGGGCTGCCGAAATGGGAATTCCGGAAAAAGATATTTGGTGGTATATTGATACTCGAAAATTTGGAACTGCTCCGCATAGCGGCTATGGATTGGGTTTTGAGCGTTTAGTGCTATTTGTAACTGGTATGTCGAATATTCGCGATGTAATTCCTTTCCCTCGCACACCACAAAATGCTGAATTTTAGGTAATAATTAATTGCTCACGGTTTAAACCGTGAGCAATTAATTATTTCGACTGAAAAACCTATCTTAACCGACTGAAAAAGAATTCAAAATTGTAGATGGAAATAAAAGAATTGAAACCAAAAAGGACACTGAACAAAGCTTTTTTGAAAGTAAAACCCAGTAGAATTGAAATTGAAAGTTTCAAAAGAAACCTTATTAATTTACTCGACAGTTCAAACGACAGAGAAAGTGAGGAGTTTCATAAAAATCTTGTCATCGACTTTTTAAAGAAAACATATTACAATTCAACCTATTTTATAAACACAAAAGGACGAAACGATCTTGTAATTCATAATGGCAACACAGCTAAAAGCTCGGTTGGTGTAATTATTGAAGCAAAAAAATCTACTAATAAAGCTGAAATGATTACGACCAAAAAATTGAACACAAAAGCGTTTCAGGAATTGGTGCTTTACTACCTGCGAGAAAGAATAACACATAAAAATCTTGAAGTAAAACATCTTATTGCGACGAATATAAATGAATGGTTTGTTTTTGATGCTACTATTTTTGAAAGGCTTTTTGCCCAAAACAAAAACCTTGTAAAACAATTCACAGACTTTGAAGAAGGACGTTTGGCAGAAACTAAAACCGATTTTTTTTACAAACAAATTGCCGAGCCTTTTATTGCCAATATTACCACCGAAATTGAGTTTGCATATTTCAACATTCAAGATTATCAAAAACCACTTCGCAATAATAACAAGGAAGACGATAATTTACTAATTGCATTATTCAAATTACTCTCGCCAGAGCATCTGTTAAAACTTCCATTTGCCAACGATAGCAACAGTCTGGACAAACTTTTTTATAGTGAATTATTACACATTATTGGATTAACCGAAACCAAAGAAGGAGGTAAAAAACTCATAGAACGCAAAAAACCAGCAGAAAGACATACAGGAACAATAATAGAAAATGCCATTATCCAGCTTGATAGTTTAGATAAAATAAGTCGACTTGAAAAACCTAACAATTTTGGCAACTCAGCACAAGAGCGATTTTTTAATGTGGCTATTGAACTTTCTATCACTTGGATAAACCGAATTTTGTTTTTGAAATTGCTGGAAGCCCAACTTGTTTCTTATAATAATGGCGATCTTTCGTATTCGTTTCTCAATATTGACTTTATAAAAACTTATGATGACCTTAATAGCT
This sequence comes from uncultured Lentimicrobiaceae bacterium, assembly GCA_964598505.1. Taxonomy (GTDB): domain Bacteria; phylum Bacteroidota; class Bacteroidia; order Bacteroidales; family WCHB1-69; genus CAZRCF01. Next base: position 15,462 of record CAZRCF010000004.1, read on the forward strand.
TGTTTTTTCAGGTATTGGCACGCAAAAATGAAGAAAGAAACGAAGATGTTAAAAAAGCTTTTGAAAAAGTTCCTTATCTAAACTCCTCGCTTTTTGAACCAACTGAAATTGAACAGCTTACTTTATTTATTAGCAACCTTAAAGACGATAAAACTATTCCTATCATATCTTCAACAGTTTTAAAAGATAACCAAGGCAAAAAAAGAACTGGAAATTTAAAATCTCTTGAATATCTGTTTGAATTTTTAAACGCTTACGACTTTAGTAGCGAAGGTTCCGTAGAAATTCAGGAAGACAACAAAACACTTATCAATGCTTCGGTTCTTGGTTTGATTTTCGAGAAAATTAACGGTTACAAAGACGGTTCATTTTTTACTCCCGGGTTCATCACAATGTATATGTGCCGTGAAACTATTCGTAAAGCAATAGTTCAGAAATTTAACGAAACAAAAAAATGGAACTGTAAAGACATTGAAGAGCTTTACGACAAAATTGACAATCGTAGTGAAGCCAATACAATTGTAAACAGTATAAAAATTTGCGACCCTGCCGTAGGCTCGGGGCACTTTTTGGTTTCGGCACTAAATGAAATTATTGCCGTAAAAAACGATTTAAAAATTCTGCAAGACCACGACGGTAAACGGTTAAAAGAATATCATGTGGAGATAGTAAATGATGAAATAATAGTAACAGACGAAGAAGGTGAACTATTTGAATACAAACCAAATAATAAAGAAAGCCAGCGAATACAAAAAACACTTTTCCACGAAAAGCAAACAATAATTGAAAACTGTCTTTTTGGTGTAGATATCAATCAAAACTCTGTAAAAATATGTCGCTTGCGTTTGTGGATTGAATTATTGAAAAACGCCTATTACATTCAGGATTCGGTTCGGTCGAATAGTAGTTTACCCATCCTACAAACACTTCCAAATATTGACATCAACATAAAATGCGGTAACTCTTTAGTAAGCCGTTTTGCCATTGATGCCGACCTTAAGCAAGCCCTGAAAAAAAGCAAATGGACAATTGACAGCTACCGAATAGCAGTTGACACTTATCGTAATGCCGAAAACAAGGAGCAAAAAAGAGAAATGGAACGGCTAATTGCCGATATTAAATCCGATTTCAGAATTGAAATTTCGTTGAACGACCCCAAAACAAAAAAACTCAGAAAAATGTCGGGCGATTTGTTTAAAATGAGTAATCAGCAACAACTTTTTGAAATGAGCAAAAAGGAAAAAGCCGATTGGAACAATAAAATTACACATGTAACCGAAGAGATAAAAAAATTAGAAACCGAAATAGAAGAGATAAAAACTAATAAAATTTTTGAAAATGCTTTTGAATGGCGATTTGAATTTCCCGAAGTACTGAATGATGATGGCGATTTTGTGGGCTTTGATGTGGTAATTGGAAATCCGCCTTATATTTCTATTACTACAATAGATAACCAAATACAAAACTATTTTTCAGCATCAAGCTTTAGCACTTATGCAAAGAATGCAGATATTTATTGCTTATTTATAGAATTAGCTAAAAAAATTGGAAGTGCATTTGGGCAAAATCATTTTATTGTTTCCAATAAATGGCTTACAGCAAATTATGGCTTAAAAGCAAGAATATTTTTGTCGGAAAATACAAGTACAATTTTTATAATAGATTTTAATAAATATCAAGTCTTTGACGAAGCAGCCGTAGATTCTTGTTTGTTGTCTTTTTCAAATAAAAATGGTAAAAGAACCGATTATTTAGAATTTGATATAAAAGAAAAGTCTGAAACTGTTACTGATTTTCTAAAAAATATTAACAGTTCTACGAAGACCATCAGTTTGACAGAAACTTGGAATATAGGCGGATTTGAACATATAAATATAAAAAACAAGATTGAACTAAAAGGGAAACGATTATTAAATTGGAATGTTAAATTTTACAGAGGAATTACTACAGGATTCAACGAAGCTTTTATTATAGACGAATCGACAAAAAATAGACTAATAAAAGAAGATAAAAACAACAGTAAAATAATTAAGCCGCTGTTAAGAGGAAGAGATATAAAAAGATATAGTTTTGATAAAAACTTGCTTTGGTTGATAAATACACATAATGGAATAAAGATTGAAAAGGTAAAACCAATTAATGTAGAAAAATCATATCCAACAATATTTACCTTTTTAGAGAAACATAAAAGCAAATTAATCAAAAGATTAGACAAAGGAGATGATTGGACAAATTTAAGAAACTGCGCCTATTTAAAGGAATTTGAGAAAGAAAAATTAGTATTTACTAAGGCATCAAAAATTCAATCTTTTGCTTATGATAGCGAAGGGCATTTTGTATTAAACACAAGTTATATTCTAACTGGAGAAAAGTTGAAATACCTTTTAGCCCTTTTAAACTCAAAATTAGTAAAATTTGTTTTTAAAAATTTTTATCAGAGCGGTGGTATTGAAGGAGAAATTACAGTTCAAGCAATAGAACAAATTCCAATTATTTATCCCTCAGAAAAACAAGATATTAAAATAACCAAACTAGTATGTGAGATTTTATCAATTAAAGAAAAAAATCTAAAAGCGGATACTAATGCCCTTGAAACTCAAATAGACCAATTGGTATATAAGCTCTACGACCTAACCGAAGAAGAAATAAAAATAATAGAAGGAAATGGTTAAAATCATTTTGCGTGAGTTGTTTGCATACCATAGCTCACAGTTAAAACCGTGAGCTATAAAAAATAAATCGTATTAAAAAAAACAATATAACACACGGTTTTAACTGTGTACCCTAAAAAACAAATTGAATTAAAAAACCGTTTTAACGGTTTAAAAAAAAACAAAATGAGAACAAAAATAAAACTTTTAGCATTATGCGTTTCGATATTGCTTATTGGATGCAACAGCAATCAAAATAAATCTACAAATCAGGACAACAAAAACATAGCAACAGAAGCTATTACTAAAGAAAAAGAAACTGTAAACGAAAAATCAACAACGGAACTTATTCAAGGTAAATGGCAACATATTGACGACAAGACCAACTATTTGGTTTTCGACAAAAACCATAGAAAGGAAATTGCCGGAGGAATGACTAAATGGGACGATGAAGAGTTTATTATTTCTAACAAGTGCTTAAATGAATCAAACAAAGATATTGCAAACGAAATTGAAAAAGATAAATATATTTCATGCCCAAAGTCCGATTTGTGTTGGTATATTATTAGTGTAGATGATGATAATCTGGTACTTTCATTTATGGCAAGAGGAAATACTTTAAAATACAGACGTGTAAAATAAAACATACCTTGTACGAAGTTTTAGAAATTAGCATAAAACAGACTATATGATATCTGTTTTTTTTCTTTGATTTTTTTTATTTCATTAATAAGTTATATTTTTGCAATAATCTAAATAAATTACTTGTAAATGATTAGTCAGAGATTAGAACAAAAATTACTACAAAAACTTTCACCTCAACAAATTCTGTTAATGAAGTTGCTGCAAGTTCCTGCTATATCATTAGAACAAAGAATTAAACAAGAAATTGAAGAAAATCCGGCACTTGAAGATATTACCGATTCCGACGATTTATCGGAAAACGAAATATCGGATACTGAAGATGAATTTTCTGAAAAAGATATTAGCAAAGAAGACGAATTTGATATAAACGATTACTACGACTCAGACGATTACGAAATAGCAAGCTACAAATTGCAAACAAACAATAATGTTTCAAACGAAGATTATAGAGAAATCCCTTTTGCAAGCAACTTTTCATATCACGAAACATTAATGGATCAAATTGGAATGCTAACAAAAGATGAACGAGAATACAATATTGCAGCTCAAATTGTTGGCACCTTAGAAGATTCGGGGTATTTGTTACGAGAAATTGACGCTATAGTTGATGATTTAGCGTTTACACAAAATCTTATCGTTAGTGACCACGAGGTTGAAAAAGTACTTATAAATATTGTTCAATATTTAGAACCGCCTGGAATTGGCGCTCGTAATTTACAAGAATGCTTGCTTATCCAATTAAAACGCATAGAAATTAGCAATAAAAATATATTAAAATTAGCTATTGAAATAATAGAAAACAACTTTAACGAATTTACAAAAAAGCATTACGAAAAAATAATTTCGCATACTGGATGTTCGGAAAATGAGTTAAAAGAAGCTCTTGCACAAATACTAAAACTTAACCCAAAACCAGGTGGATTATCTTCTGAAAACAGAATTAATAATTACATAATACCCGATTTTTATATAACTCAAAATGGTAATAAACTTGAGCTAACTCTGCACTCACAAAATTCGCCCGAATTAAGATTGAGCAAAATATATAAAAATATGTACGCCGAACTATCGGAAAGTGGCGAAAAATCGAATAGTAAACAAAAAGAAGCATTACAATTTGTTCGGCAAAAACTCGATTCGGCAAATTGGTTTATCGATGCAATTGAACAGCGTAAAAACACACTACAAATTACAATGGAAGCTATTATGAATTATCAGTATGAATATTTTCTTACAGGTAACGATGCTAAACTTAAACCTATGATATTGAAAGATATTGCTGAAATAGTTAATATGGATATTTCAACAATTTCAAGGGTGGCAAATAGCAAATATGTTCAAACTCAACATGGCACCTTTCTGTTAAAAAATTTCTTCTCCGAATCGATGACAACTGATGCCGGCGAAGAGGTTTCGTCGAGAGAAGTTAAAAAAATTCTTACCGATTGCGTTGATAATGAAGATAAACGCAAACCTCTTACCGATGATCAATTAATGAAAATATTAAACGATAAAGGATACAATATTGCCCGTCGAACAGTTGCAAAATATCGCGAACAATTAAATATTCCGGTTGGCAGATTAAGAAAAGAACTTTAAAGGGGAAAAGTGGAAATTTTGAAGTAATTTGCCAATGTGTTAATTTGATGATGTGATGATGTGATAATGTGATAATGTGATGATGTGATGATGTGATAATTTGATGATTATTATTGCTTAGTTAGTATTTGCGCTCTGAGTGCCTATGAGGTGAATTGTTAATGAGTTAAATTTTAAGGGTAACCGATACATGGTAACTGGTAACAGGTAAATTCCTTAATCACTTAGCTATTTTGGCTTTATTCTTCAACAAAAAACCTTTTTCAGAAATTCCCATAAATTTTTATTATTTAGCGTTTAACCCAATTGCTCGGATTTTGAATCTCTTTATTATGCCAAAGTTCAAAATGAAGTTCAGTTTTTGAATCATCACTATCTGTGCGTATTGTTCCTAATAACTGTTTTACTCTTACTTTACTACCATTTTGAACATTTACTGATGATAAATTTGAATAAACAGTTAAATAATCACCATGTCTTATAATTACTGCTTTTGCCCCATTAGGCAAACTAATAATCCCCGAAACAACACCACCAAAAACAGACCTTGCTTGCATACCCGACTGAGTAATAATATCAATACCATTATTTTTTACAACCACACCAGTTAAAACTGAGTGAGGATGTTCGCCAAAAGAGCTACTTAATACTCCATTTTCTACAGGCCATGGCAATTTTCCTTTACTATTTAGAAAACTATTTGAAAGTTCTGATTCTTCTGTGGTAAGCGAAATAGTGTTGTTAGAGACTTCCTCTTTTTTTGTGTTTACTTTATCTTTTTTGTTCGTTTTATTTACTTCGTCTTTTTTCTCAACAATCTTATTTTTAGTAATTTTTGAAGACTTTTTAGTGGTTTTATTTTCGTTTGCTTTTCGTATTTCCTCATTAATTAAATTTTGAATTGAGCTTTTTAATTTATTATTAATTTTTTCTTTTTCTTTTAGTGTTTTTCTAAGTTCGGTTTCTTTTTTCTTTAATTTATTTACATTTTTGCTTTTCTCCTCTTTTTCGGCAGCAAGTCTGTTTTTCTCTTTTTGTTGATTAGTAAGCAAAGATTCCTTTTCTTCTTTGTTTGTTTTTAGCTCTTCAACTTTGCCATAAATTTTATTTTGAGTAGCAATAATTAATTCTGCTTGTCGTTTTCGGTATTCAGAATATAGTTGTAAATATTTAAATCGTCGATATCCTTGATTAAAATTATCCGCTGCTAATAAGAAAACTAATTTATCGTAAGTTTTCCTATTTTTCCATAAATAATAAACAATTTTAGCATATTCTTCTCTGTATTTTTGAAGTTGATTAGTTAATTCTTCTAAACTTGAAGCATTATTTATAATCTCTTCGTCAATTGAAGAAACCTGATTATTTATAGTTTCAATTAAATATTCGCGTTTATTAATTTGATTTTTAAGAAGCTGGATTTGATTAAGAGAAACTTCCTTATTCTTTTTAGTTTCTTGAAGTAGTTTACTGGTATATTTAATTTCATCTTCAATAGCTTTTTTGCTTTTTTGAAGATCATCTTTTTTGTTCTGACTATAAATAGTTGAAGTAAAAAAGAGTAGTGAAATTAAAACAAATATATTTAGCCTTTTATTCAAGATGCTTATTTTAGGTGTTAATTAACACAAAAATAGTATTTATTATTTTGTAATAGCTCAATTTTACAAAATAATATTTCACATATAATTGTTTATAAGTGTTTTGAGAAAAACTATATAATAAAAAAAGAGGTTGTTTAAAAAAACAACCTCTAAAAGAATTAATACAAGAAACTCAACAAAACTCCTGCTGCAACAGCACTACCAATAACACCAGCAACATTAGGTCCCATTGCGTGCATTAAAAGGTGATTTGTTTTATCGTACTCTAAACCAATAACTTGCGATACACGAGCACTATCGGGAACTGCCGAAACACCAGCATTGCCTATAAGTGGGTTAAGTTTATTTCCATCTTTAAGAAATAAGTTGATTAGTTTACAAAACATAACACCACCAAAAGTAGCAATAATAAAGCTTAATGCACCAAGTCCGAATATCATAATTGATTTACCAGTAAGGAAAGTAGTAGCTTGGGTAGAAGCCCCAACAGTAAGACCAATTAATATTGTTACAATATCAATCATAGGACCTGCAGCTGTAGTAGCTAAACGGCGAGTTACACCACTCTCTTTAAGCAAATTACCAAAAAACAACATTCCTAATAATGGCATACCACTTGGAACAATTAAAGTTGTAAGAAGAAGTCCAATAATTGGGAACAAAGCCTTTTCGCGTTTAGAAACAGCACGAGGAGGTCGCATACGAATTACACGCTCTCTTGCATTTGTAAGCAATCTCATTACAGGAGGTTGAATTACAGGCACTAAAGCCATATACGAGTACGCCGAAACAGCAATGGCACCAATTAATTCGGGTGCAAGTTTCGATGCCAGAAAAATAGCTGTAGGACCATCGGCGCCGCCAATAATGCCAATTGCACCGGCTTCGTTAGGAGCAAAACCTAAAGCAAGGGCAATTGCATAAGCACCAAAAATACCTAATTGTGCTGCTGCTCCTACTAAAATTAACTTAGGATTAGATATTAATGCCGAAAAATCGGTCATAGCACCGATACCTAAGAAAATTAAAGGCGGATATATCCCCTGAATTACACCAAAATATAAATAATTCATTACCGAACCGGATTCGTAAATTCCAACTTTTAAACCAGGGAAAAAAGGTACATTTCCAATTAAAATCCCAAAACCAATTGGAATTAGAAGCATTGGCTCGTACTCTTTTGCAATAGCTAAATAAATAAATGCTAACCCAACAAGCATCATAATAATATGCCCTATGGTAAAATTAGCAAAAGCAGTATATTCAAAAAATTGAGATATACCATTTGTAAAAAACAGACTTAATTTTTCCATAATAGTACTTATTCAATAACAATTAAAATATCGCCTTCCATAACACTATCGCCCCTTCCTATCTTAATTTCAACAACATTTCCTTCTTTGTCAGAATCGATATTATTTTCCATTTTCATAGCTTCGAGCATTAAAAGATGTTGTCCAATTTTAACCGAATCGCCAACTTTTACAAAAATATCAAGAATTGTTCCCGGAAGCGGCGATTTAACTGTACCTCCACCTTTTGGAGCTGACGGATTGGCAGTTTTAGCTGTTGCAGGTGTTACATCGGTAGTAGGCACTTCTATAGGTCTAACTAATTTTGGTGTTTTTAATTGTTTTAGTTGTTTATCAACAGATACTTTATAATGAGTTCCATTAACTTCAACCTCGGCAATATTTTCCTCAATATTAAGCACTTCTACTTCATATTCGTTGCCGTTAATAGTAAATTTGAATTGTTTCATACGTTTATTTTCTATTAATTATTTATTTGTCGTATGGAACTCGCTAAATAATCATTCTCTTGTGTGAAAAGATTTTTCATGGCTCGTTTCATATTTTATATTATCTTAAATTATCTTCTTTTTTTAATTATATTCAAATGTTTTTGGCTCCAAGGCGAATAAGGACGAATAGTTTTATTAATTGTAACTATTTCGCTCTCTTCATCATGATATTGATTTGAAGAATAGTGCAGTGCCATAGCTATTGCAGCACAAACCTCACCCGTAGTTTCATCAGATTTTTTTATCTTGGTTTTTTTATCTGCCTCTTCTGTTATTTCTCGTTGAATTTTTTTAGTTTTTAATTTATCGGCAATAGTAAAACTTTTTAACATAAAGAAAATAAATATCAAAGCAGAAAACACTACAGCCATTGCAACTACTGTCATCCCTATACCTGTACTATCAAGTTCGGCAATTTGTTCAGTTTTTGTAATTTTATCTTGCCAAACATTTGTTTGATTTGGGGTATATCGATCTTCGTAAATCCATTTATCACCACCATCAATTTCGCGACCAAAAGATATATTGGGTTTCGATTTTAAATCCTTAGGTATTTCAACTTTATCAATCAATGTTTTGCCATCGGCATCGAAAATAGCTATATATTCGGAGTTTTCTATCGAAAAATTCAAATGAAAAGTCCCTCTTGTTGGGTGGTTATCGGCAAAAAAAACTACAAATCCTTGAAATGGAATTTTTGTTGCACCATCATTTCTGGGGATAAAATATTTTTTAGGATTGTTTAAATCGTTAGTCAAAAACATACCACCTATGTTTACATCGTTATAAGCAGAGTTAAATATCTCTATCCAACCACTACGGTATCCGAAATCGTCTTCATAAGTAGAGTCGTTTCTGACCATCATTTCATTAATTTTAATGAATGAAGCATATTGACTAAAGGCTTCATTTAAGCCTAAAGCAAATATTAATAAAATCAGAATTTTTATCTTTTTCATCTTCATTCTTTTATAGCGGTAAATTATCGTGTTTTTTAGCTGGATTTTCTAATCGTTTGTTTTGCAACGATTGTAAAGCTCTAATTACACGGAAACGAGTATTACGAGGTTCAATAATATCATCAATATAGCCATATTTTGCCGCAATGTATGGATTAGCAAATTTATCGCGATATTCGGTCTCTTTTTCGTTAATAAATTCAGCACGTTGTTCATCGGTTTGTAAAGCTTGTATTTCTTTGCTCATTAGTACTTCAATAGCACCTTTTGCTCCCATAACGGCAATTTCGGCAGTAGGCCAAGCATAATTAATATCGCCACGTAAATGTTTTGAACTCATTACACAATATGCTCCACCATAAGCCTTACGTAAAATCACAGTTACTTTCGGTACTGTTGCTTCGCCATAAGCATATAATAATTTTGCTCCATGAAGAATAATACCACCGTACTCTTGAGCTGTACCAGGTAAGAAACCGGGAACATCTTCTAAGGTAACCAAAGGGATATTAAATGCATCGCAAAAACGAACAAAACGAGCTGCTTTTCGCGAAGCGTTTATATCTAAAACTCCTGCTAAATATTTTGGCTGATTGGCAACTATTCCTACCGACATTCCATCGAAACGGGCAAAACCAATTACAATGTTTGGAGCAAAAGCTGTTTGAACTTCTAAAAATTCACCATTATCAACGATTGAATGAATTACATCTTTTACATCGTAAGGTTTGTTTGGGTTGTCAGGAATTATACTGTTTAAGTCGTCTTCTAAACGGTTAATAGGGTCGTTAGTTCTTAATAATGGTGTTTCTTCTAAATTGTTTGATGGTAAAAAACTCATCAATTTACGAAGCAACATTAAACCTTCTTCTTCGCTATCAACAGCAAAATGCGAAACACCCGATTTAGTGCTATGAATGCTTGCACCTCCAAGTTGTTCGGTAGTTACATCTTCGTTGGTTACAGTTTTTACCACTTTCGGACCTGTAACAAACATATAACTTGTGTTTTTCGACATCATAATAAAATCTGTTAATGCTGGAGAATAAACTGCTCCACCAGCACAAGGACCAAATATTGCCGAAATTTGAGGAATTACACCTGAAGCTAAAATATTGCGTTGGAATATTTCGGAATAACCCGCCAAACTTGTAACACCTTCCTGAATACGTGCACCACCCGAATCGTTAATGCCAATAACTGGTGCACCAACTTTCATTGCCTGATCCATTACTTTACAAATTTTATTTGCATAAGTTTCGGATAATGAACCCCCAAAAACAGTGAAATCTTGCGAAAAAACATAAACCAATCTGCTGTCGATAGTTCCATAACCTGTAACTACACCGTCAGACATTGGGGTTTCGTTTTCCATACCAAAATTTGTACAACGATGTGTAACAAACATATCGAATTCTTCAAAACTTCCTTCGTCGAGAAGCATAGTAATGCGTTCGCGAGCAGTCATTTTGCCTTGGCTGTGTTGCTTATCGATACGTTTTTGACCTCCTCCTAAGCGAGCTTGAGTTCTTAAATCAAGCAACTCTTTGATTTTTTCTTGCATTGTCATAATGAAAGTATTTTATATTGTTATTTTTATTTATTCGGATTTTCGCATAGCTCGGTTAAAACTCCTGATGTAGATTTTGGGTGTAAGAAAGCAATATTTAAACCTTCGGCTCCCTTGCGAGGTGTTTTATCAATTAATTGAACGCCTTTTGCTTCAATTTCGGATAAAACTTCTTTTAAATTTTCTACGCAGTAAGCTATATGGTGAATTCCTTCACCTTTTTTCTCAATAAATTTACCAATTGCTCCTTCAGGGTCGGTTGACTCTAAAAGTTCAATTTTTGTTTGTCCTATCATAAAAAAAGCCGTCTTCACTTTCTGATCAACGACTTCTTCTAAGGCATAACATTTTAATCCTAATACTGTTTCGTAGTATTTTATCGACTCTTCTAAATTGCGAACTGCAATGCCAATATGCTCAATATGTGTTGGTTTCATTTTAAATTTGTTTTTGAGTGCAAATTTAAAGTTATCTATTGGTTTATAAAAGAAAAAAACGAATTATTTTTATGTTTTTACCCTAAATTATTACTTATATAATCGAAAAAATCATTTAGACAAATAATCCTTAAAATTATTAATTAATTATTGTATAAAAAGGGTTTTATAAAGTTTGATAATTCAACCAAAAATAATCGGTATTTATTCAGAAGTTCAAAAGAATGAAATTCACTACTAACCGACTAATTTTTTAAAAGTCTTTGTTTCGTACATTCATTTCTATTTTGTTATTTATTTGTCGTGCGGAACTCGCTAATTATAACTCTCTTGAGTAAAACATTGTTTAATGCTTGTTTCGTACCTACGGCACTTTATTGATATTTCTTTAACTATTTCGTTACCATAGTTTTGCAACTACGTTGCTTATTATAGTTCCTTTAGGAACGATATTTTGGTAAAAAAACAGATACTCAAAAATTGTAAGCCCTGTAAGGGCGAAACAACCATATATATAGCTTTTCATACGTTCATTTTTAATTAATTTTTTATTTGTCGTATGGAACTCGCTAATTATAATTCTCTTTGGTGAAATATTGTTTAATGCTCGTTTCGTAAGGTTAAAAAATTATTACTCCATTAAAGCTTTAATACCTGGTAGAGTTTTGCCCTCGAGATATTCTAACATCGCACCACCACCAGTAGAAACATAAGTAATTTGGTCGGCTAAGTTATATTGATTTATTGCAGCAACCGAATCGCCACCACCAACAAGCGAATACGAACCGCTAATAGTAGCACTTGAAACAGCAATTGCCATAGCTTTTGTTCCTTGCTTAAAATTTGAAAGCTCAAAAACACCCATTGGTCCATTCCAAAGTATTGTTTGCGATTTATTAATTATTTCGGCATATCTACGACGAGTGCGTTTCCCAATATCAAGACCCATCCAGTCTTTATCAATATTATCGGCTTCCATCTCTCTGAAATTTGCATCGTTCGAGAAACCGTCAGCAGCAATAACATCGGTTGGAAAAAGTATATTTACTCCCTTACGCATTGCTTCGTTTATAATATATTTTGCATCTTCAATTTTATCTTCTTCAATTAATGAGTTTCCAGTTTTGCCACCTAAAGCTTTTAAAAAAGTAAAAGCCATTCCGCCACCAATAATTAAATTATCAACTCTATTAAGCAAATTCTTTATAATTGAAAGTTTACTTGATACTTTAGCACCACCAATTAGTGCAGTAAAAGGAGGTTGAGAACTATTTAATACATAATCTAAATTTCTAATTTCGTTAGCAAGCAAAAGACCAAAATACTTGTCATTTGGAAAATATTTTGCAATAGTAGTAGTTGAAGCATGCGCTCTATGAGCAGTAGCAAAAGCATCATTAACATAAGCATCGGCAATTGACGCAATTTCTTTAGCAAATTTTTCATCACCAGCTTCCTCTTCAGGATAAAAACGCATGTTTTCTAAAAGAGCAACTTCGCCTGGTTTAAGTTCCGAAGCTACCTGTTTTGTTTTTTCTCCAAAAAGATCTCTGGTGAAAATTACTTTCCGACCCAAATAACTTGATAATGTAGGAACAATAGGTGTTAGCGAATAATCGTCTTCGTAACCACCTTTTGGTCTGCCCAAGTGCGACATAAGTATTGCAGTTCCTCCATCATCTAACACTTTTTGTATTGTAGGTAACGATTCTCTTATCCTCGTATCATCGGTAATTTGACGATTGTGATTTAAAGGCACATTAAAATCAACTCTTATTAGTACCTTTTTCCCTTTAAAATTTACATCTGCTACTGTCTTCATACATTAATATTTATAATTACGCAAAAATATTTTATTAAAGTTCAATATTACAAAAAAAATGTAATAAAAAAAAATTTAACAAATTTGTATTGGAAATATTATTGAAAAAATTGGGTTTT
>CAZRCF010000005.1:0-2449 GCA_964598505.1 uncultured Lentimicrobiaceae bacterium
ATAGGGATATACAAGTTTATACAAGTTTATACAAGTGATTTTATTTAATATTTTACTTTTAGGGAAGTTCAGGGAAGTTTAGGGAAATAGTAAAATAGGGATATACAAGTTTATACAAGTTTATACAAGTGATTTTATTTAATATTTTACTTTTAGGGAAGTTCAGGGAAGTTTAGGGAAATAGTAAAATAGGGATATACAAGTTTATACAAGTTTATACAAGTGATTTTATTTAATATTTTACTTTTAGGGAAGTTCAGGGAAGTTTAGGGAAATAGTAAAATAGGGATATACAAGTTTATACAAGTTTATACAAGTGATTTTATTTAATATTTTAATACCTATAAAAATGGAAAAAAAACATTCAATTTCTTTAGAATTTTCTTATTTTTTCGATATACATAAAAAAATAAGTTATTGCAATTCCTATAAATCATTTGAAAATGTTAAAATCGAAATAGAAGCATTTAAGGATATGTTTAGTATTAATCTATACAAAGAATTACTTTATCAATTTGAGAGCAAATACAATGATTATTTAGGTCAATTTGTCGAAAATGAAGAAACATTATTAATGCAATTATTGTAATATGTTGTTTTAATTGTTTTAATTGTCTTAAATATTTAAAACAACTAAATATCGAAACAGAAAAGACAGAAACAATACTTATATTACTTATATCATTTTTATCAATATATTACCATTATGAAAAAAATTAAAGAAAAATATAAAAAAATTAAAGAAAAATATAAAAAAATAAAAAATCAAATTTTTATATATAAGGAAATTATAATACTAAACTTAATTATATTTATTTTTTACAGAAATCATTTTAAAAATTAATTATATGGAAACAACAAAAAAAGTAAGATTAGATGAACAATCATTATTAGATTTGATTAATGCTTCATACGAAAAGCAGAATATGGAAGTAATTGAATTGAAATTATATCTTTTTAATCAGGCTTATATTGAATTAAATAAAATAAGTAATATTATGGAACAAAAAAATAAAGAATTATATCAGATTTTAAAGGGATTTTTTGACTGTAAAAAAATAATAATTAAAGATATTTTAAAAAATTTGTATGAAGAAAGAGCAAAAATGGTTTTCCAATTGCAAAACTAAAGATGAAATCAAAAAACAATATAAAATATTAGCTAAAAAATACCATTCAGACATAAATAAAGATGTTTCTGATGATGTTTTTATAGAGATAAAAGAAGAATACGATTTTTTAATGAAAAATAATATTAAAAATAAAGAATATACAATTGAGGATTTTGAAGAATTAGGCAAAGAGATATTTGATAAGTATTCCAAAGTAGTTAATTCTGATTTTTTTAAAATAATTTTAGATATTTACAATAATAAAACACAAAAATAATATGAGAGTAAAAAAAATAATGAATATGAAACAGTTGGCGTATAAGTATTGTTGTTCATATACAAAATTTAGAACTGATTTTTTTAATAATGAGGATTTAATTGATGAATTATATGAAAACAATTGGGAAAGGAGAAAGTTATTTTATCCTATTCATATTGAAATAATTGAAAAATATTTTGGAACAATTGAAAAATAAGTTATATTTGTATTCTTCATTTAGCGTTTTTTTTATATTTAGTTGCATTTTTATTGAAATTATTTTAGGTTGTTAGCAAATCTTTGTGTTCTATTTCAATAAAAACATAAAAAACAGAAAATTTAATTATTTTCTGTTTTTTTTTGTAAAAATATTCAAAAATATAGCCTTTTTTATTCAAAAAAATAAAAACAATTGCCAACGAATGTATGTTTATTACCAACGAATGTATGTTTATTTGCCAACGAATGTATGTTTGTTGCCAAATAATGTATGTTAATTGGTAAAGTTTATATGTTTATTAACAACGATTATATGTTCGATACCAACGAGTTAATTTGATATGTTTTTTAATATAAATTTTTTATAATATTGTTGCTTTAAGAGAACAAAAACTATAAAAAATGAATAAAAATATAAAACGTATTGCTTGGATAGGTCTATTTTCAGCACTTGGATATGCTATTTATAAAGGTACTACTTTATTAAAAGGCTACTTAAATGTTCAAAATCAATCAACTGTATCATTAAATAAAATAGAAAATTTCAATGTTAAAAATGTAGGTTTATCATTTATTCCTCCGTTTTTAACAGGAAGTGTAACAATGGACGTTATAATGCAAATTGATAATCCTACAAATGTAGTATTAACAGCTAAAGAGCCAAATGTAAGAATATATAATTATTCAGACCCAAACAATTTAGTCCAAATAGGAAACTCGATACCAACAGGAGCAATAAATGAAATATTAGCTAATCAGCGAACAATTTTAAAGCCAATTAAAATTTCTTTTCCAATAGCAGATGTTATCGGTACTATAACAGTAAAAGAAGCAACAGCATTGGTACAAACTATTACAA
>CAZRCF010000005.1:2459-6247 GCA_964598505.1 uncultured Lentimicrobiaceae bacterium
TTTAATAAAAAAATATTATTGCATACTATCACTAATATTGACAATAAGATTAATGTTGAAAATAAAATAATTTACGAATTGTAATAATGATAAGTAGCCGAAGAAACATACAAAACGGATTGAAATACGAACAATTTTTTACAGGAATAGAAATTAAAAATACTAATCCTATACTTGCGAAAAATGGTAGTGTTGATGATACTTTGGCATTTATGAAAAAAATTGTAAAAGATTATTCTTGGCAAACAAAAAAAATAGCTAAACAATTACAAGCTAATACTATCTACGAAACTTGTAAAAATGTTTGGAATTTTGTTTACAATAATATTCAATACAGCGAAGATAAAATAGGAGTAGAACAGTTAAGGACACCTATAAAATCTTGGAGAGATAGAAAAGAGGGAGTTGATTGTGATTGTATGAGTATATTCATAGCTACAATACTTGAAAATTTAGGAATAAAATATATATACAGGATAACAAAATATAATAATAATTCACAATATCAGCACGTATATATCGTGGCTCTTGATGAAAATAATAAAGAAATTATTATTGATACTGTATTACACAAATTTAATCAAGAACAGCCTTACACAGGTAAAAAGGATTATAGTATGAAAGGAATACCAATACAACTACTTAATGGTACAGCTAATAATATTAGTGTTTCCAATAAAATTGACATTATAGATAATGAAATTTATGAATTAATGTTAATCGAAAAAAAATCTTTAGAATTAATCTATAAAAATGCAAAATGTGATGCTATTTCTGTTCTTAATTATCTAATTTCTAATTGGTACATAAAAGACAGAAATGAAATTTTAAGAAAAGCGAGTATTTTAGAAGAAAAAATAGAAAAAAACAAGTTTTTTAGAGCATTGTACGATTATAGAAATAATCTAATAACAATTAATCAATTAAAGCGAAATACCTATACTTCCAAATATAATACTGAAAAACAAAAATTCAATCTAAATAATACTAATAATAAACTTATTAGCAGTTTAGGTGCGGTTTATTTAGAGGAAAAGATAAAACTTGATGATAAATGTGTAGAAAATTCAGCAGAAGTTGAGTTTATGTGGTCACCATATTACTTGGGAACACAAGATAAGCCTGATTGGGATAGAGTTAGTTTTTTAACAGTTATTATAAAAGGTAACCCAATAGATAAATTTAACAAATTTAATGAGGGTAAAGAAATCACAATAATTAATACCGACAAATTCGATGGAGTTTACAAAATTGATAGAATAGATGGTTGGGAATATTATAAGAGAGGATTAATAGGAGAAAAAAAATATATAAGAGCATTTGCAATTAATATGTTCAATAATTATTATTCGTATCTTCCTGTTAATGTAAAGTTATATGAATTACCTCTATCTGATACAGATAAGTCTTTTTTAACAAAAACTGATGAATGGTACACTGCATTATACACTTGGAAGAAACTTGCAAATGTTTTATCTATAAAATCTGATAACCCATTTGAGACAACAAAAACAATAATACCTTTACAATTTTATTTACAACAAGGTATTAAAGGTAATTTTCATTTTGACGCACTTAAAATAAAAATAGAAAAAGCATTTAAGCAAAATATTATACCTTATTTTACAGGTGGTTTTAATCCAAAATTTAGCGTTTCAGCAACAGAGGGTATAACAGAAGATATTTATAATAAAAACTTAAAAAATAAAAGTTATTCAGAAATATTAACTTTTTTAAATGGTTTTTGGAAATCACAATCTAAAAGTCCTGTTACTTATACAGCAAATGTAGTTCAACATAATTTAGGACTTCATACAGGACGTTTTGGAGAAGCAAATATAATAATTGAAGCAAGGACCTGCCTAAAGGATTTGACGTTAAATAGAGCCTTAAAAAGTCCTTTGCGTAATGCTTTTTTATTTTTATGTAAGGTTGGTTTTACAGGTTGTGAATGGAAAGCAATTTTAGGTACATTCCCTTATGAAATCGCTAAAAATTATAATAATATTAGTCAAGCAGAATGGCAGGAATATAGAAATTCTACTATGAAGTTCTATAATGTGTGGTGCGACAAGTATAGCGGTAATATTTTAGATTTGAAAGAGCAATTATTCAAAGATATGGGTAGTAAGCGTAAAGCAGTTATTCAGGCTTTAAAAACAGACATAAAAAAATATAATTATTATAGATATTATGACGAATGGGCAGGAGTACCAAGAGTTGGAACATCATTAACAGGAACATCAAATTTAGGAGAGCCTGTAACAATTGGTACGGCAGCAACAATTTTAGCTTGTATTACTGCGGCTTCAAGTCTAATTGCAGTTATTTTGGACGCATTCAAGGGAGATGGAACTAAAATACCAAAAGAATGTAAAGATATTAAAGGTACAGTTGATCAAATAACTCAATTATTATCAACAGCAGAGAGTTTAGAGGGAGAAAATGCACAAACTAAATTAGCAGAATATTCTAAAAAATTAGAAGAAGCACAGGCTAAATATAGTCAATGTATGAAAGAACACAGCAAGGATACACCAACGACACCAACGACACCAACGACACCAAAAACACCAACGACACCAACAACAAGTCCCAATGATAATAATACTAAACAAGCAGGATTTTTTAGTTATATATCTGAAAATCCTTTGCAATCATTAGGTTTTGCAACTTTAGGAATTTTTGCGAGTTTGTTTTTTTTGAAAGAAACAAAAAAAACAGAAATTAAAAAAGAGAATTTAGGAAAGATTAAAAAAGCAAAAATCAAATAAATTATTAATTAAAAATCAAACAATTATGGCACAAGTCAAAGAATTAAGCAAAGTAAAAAGAGGCTCAATTTCTTTTCAACAAATGGGAAAAGAATTGACATCAGAAGTTTTACCATTAGTTATAGGTGTAGGAGTTGCAAGTTTAGGCGTTCAACAAATAAACAAAGCTACTGAAACTATACAAGGTATTGGAGCAACAGGTAAACAAGCTATTGTTATAGGCACACCTGCGTTAATATTGGTTGGCTCAATAGTAGCAAGACAATATGTAAAAGAGCCATTTCTTAAAACAGCATTATTAGGTACTGCGGTTTATGGTGGTTTATCACTAACTAACAATTTAGTGAGCAATGTAATGAAAATTGATATTTTAAGCGGATTTAAAGGATTAGGAAATAGTCTTCTTCCATATCAAGAAGCTAACAATATCTACATTCCTGAAACTACACCAAGTAATGAATTAAGCGGAGTTTCTGTTTAATTAGTAAAAAGTAAAAAAGTAAAATTATTTAATAAATTATAAATCAAAAATTAATACAAAATCAAAATGGAAAAAGGTAAAATATTATTCGACGCAAATGCTGCTTCAAGATTACAAGCATTAAGACCTGACATATATAATGCTATATACGGTCAAAATCCTACACAACAATTACAAATATCGTCTATTTATTCTGCTGTATCAGTTGGAGCAAGTAACTATACAGAAGATTTTTTCAAAGATGACGATACAAAAGTTGTAGGTAAAACTAACCTTATCAATGGTAAGTTAGAAAAAGATACTATTATGCTTGTGTATAAAATGTCTTTATTATTCGGAAATTCTGCAACTTTAACGGAAACAGATTGGTCAATGATTAATAATATTATTAAGAATGGCGAAATTGAAATCAAACAAAATGGTAGAATAATTTTACCTGAACAAAGTTGCGAGATTTTCAATAAAATGGGTAATTCAATTGTTACCGAAGATGGAGTAAGTTCAATTATAACAGAAATTGGAATGATTGAAAT
>CAZRCF010000005.1:6257-9609 GCA_964598505.1 uncultured Lentimicrobiaceae bacterium
GAAATCAGCCCAAAATATATCTATGCAGAAGAAAAAATAGATGTTAGATTGAAATTACCTGCAAGTTTATCTGCAAACGACAATGTTAAAATAATCCTTTGGGGTGCAAAAAACGTAAAAGTTTAATTAATCTATATTAATTAATTTTGTGTTAGTAGTATTGTGTCTTACCCATAAGACACAATACTCTTTTTAATAATATTTTTTAATAATTTTTAAGTTTTAAAAATGAAAACAGAAAATTTAGGTGCTTTAATAATTCAGAGCATAGTGAAAGAAAGCATTGAACAGGGAAATAATGTTTCTCCTCAAGAAATAGAAAAATTAATTGTTGTTGTAAAAAACAAACTGCAAAAACAAGGCGTAATATTGTCGGATTATAGAGATGTGAAATTTCAGCCTATTACATTTGAAGTAACAGCATTAGGTCAAACAGTAGATATTCCTGATAAAACATATACAGATAAAGATTTTACAAACTTATTCGGTATAATGTTAGGTATAAATAAAGTATCGGCAATAAGTGGCTCAATACTTAAATTAGATATTGACAACAAAGAAGTATTAGATAAAAATTTCTATGCTTCATTGTTACATTCGGTAGAAGCAAGTCCAAATGATAAAATTTTTACATTTATTAAAGGCGATGTATCAGTACAAAAGCTATTGAGTGGATATTGGAAAGATGGTGGATTAGCTTTGCACCCATATAAAGTAACATTATATCTTGTTTTAACAAGATAATTATAAATATTTCTCAAATATCCTTTAGTAATATGAAAGTAAAAACTTGTACGTTCAAATATCCTATTAAACACAATATACAGGCAGGAAATTATTTACTTATTCGTGAAAAAATGCCTTATGATTGTGAAAAAATAATAGGAATAGTTGCACAGAGTGATAGATTAGGTCTTATAAATACTTCAAATAACTTTTATTTAGGCGAGTTGTCAATTGCTTTTAATAATAAGAAAAATGAAATCAATATACCTATTGATTATAATTATTATATTGTTAGGCAAATTGAATTTAACACAACAAGATACTATACTAATACAAAGCATATTAAGTATGATTTACCTATTCAACAAAATTCATATATTGAAGGATATTATAAAGAAGATATTACACCTGAAGGAACTATAACAGAAGCAACTGCACACTATTTAGTAATAACTCTTATCTACGAAACCAATGAATGATATTCAAATTTTAAAACAAAAGTTAATAAATGAATTTGCGGTTGATATTAACGATTGTGTTATATCGGTAGAACATTTAGTATTAGTACCTTTTAAGCAGGATTTAGTTGCTCCTGATTATGCAAATATGACACCACTATATAATCCTTTTATTAGCGATTATGTTCATAGGTATTGCATTCCCAATACAAATGATTGTTATGTCGTATCTAAATTTTGGTCAGATGAGGGAGAAGTGAAAGGATTTATTAGAGATTATAATAGTAATTTAGTTATGCTCGATGGCAACGGAATTGATTTGAAGTTAAGAAATTTCAGTACAATACTTCGAGGATTAATTGAAGTTGAATTGAAAAACACAAATATTGTAAATATTGAATTAATAAGAATTAAATTTTAAACTAACACACAAAATTATGGAAAAAATAGAATTAATTAAAAACAAATTAAAGCAATCAATCAAGGCAAATGAAAATTTTTCATTTTCTATAAATGTTGATAATTTAGAGATAATAAAAAAAACTAATAAAATCAAAGATATTGATATTGCTATTAAAAAATATTCATCATTCCCTATTGATATAGTATGTTATGATGATGATGTTGAAAAAGAAACGATTAGAATTGAAAAAGAAAAAGAAAAACATAATATATCAAATAATCATAGATATACTAAAAACAATAATGTAGGTCTTGGTCAGATTGAACAAATGCAACTTAACAACAGTTACCAAATTGAAATGTTGCGTTCAGATTTAGTTATGGCTGAAAAAGACAGAGAGATTTTTCAGTTAAAGGAAAGAGAAAAAGAATTAAACGAAATTATTGATATTCACGAAAAAGATATTGAGGTTTATAAAAGAGCCGAGAAAAACGGAAATTTAGCAATTGGTATCGGTGGAATGTTGAGTAAAGCAATTGTTGGAGCAGTACAATCCAATCCTGCATTGCTTAATTCTCCTATTTTCAAAGCATTATCGGGATTAGGAAATGAAGCTAATAATAATAATAATAATAATAATGAAAATAATAATGTTTCAGATAAGTATTCTGCGATAGTTAATGAATTTTCTGCATACATTAGGCAATTTCCTGATGATGAAGTTATTAAAATAATGACAATTTTAGCGAAAATTCAAGAAAACAAACAAATTATTAATCAAATAATTAGTCAATATGGAATTTAATTTAGATAAATATACGGAATTAGAGAAGCACACAGTCAATACTTCTATTAAAAATATAATTAGAGTATCAAACTCAAATACAATTTCTAATTTAGAGTTTATAGCTAAAAATATAAGAGCCGAAAATTTAGATAAATTAGTTAAGGCTATTCAAAAAAATCCAAATATTATTGAAACAGCAATCGAATTTTTAGGAGTTTAATATTTAAAAATTTTTCAAAATGGAAGAGATACAAAAAACTAAAGCAAACATTGATGTAGATGTTACCAAGTTAGGAATGACTATCATAAAAATAGTAACAGTTGGTGCAGTATTAGGTGGTGTTGTATATTTTGGCTCTAAATGGTGGAAAAATTACAAAAAAACACAATCCGAGAAAGAAGTAGGTGGAGATGTTTCAAAACAACAGGCTTTGCTCGTTAAAAATTCTCTTAATCCAAGCGGATTTGAGATATTGAAAAGTGCTGATGGAACAGATACAAAAGCATTATTAGATTTAGCTTCTAATATTAAAGATATTGATAAAGTATCAACAGCATATAAAGAAATGTATGCAACTTCAATGTACGATGATTTGAAAGCAGAACTAAATCCTGATGATTATCAGAAATTTCTAAATATAATTAATGTTAATAACAATGTATCAATATCTGTTACAGATGTACCTAAAGAGGGTTTATATATCATTGCAAAAACGCAAGAAGTAAATATAAGAACTTCGCCTGAAAAAATAGATAAAACAGCGTATGTTTTTGGTAGCAGTAATATTCTTTCTACTCAAAAATATGGAGAATGGTTAGGTTATACAACAGGGCAAGATGTTGCAGATGTTAATAATGATGTTATTTTCACAGGAATAAAGGTAAGACTAAAAAATGGAACAGAAAAAAACGCATTTGTTTCAAAAGGTAATTGTTACATATTGACAACAGCCGAAGTTTCAAAACAATTTCCTGCGG
>CAZRCF010000005.1:9691-13196 GCA_964598505.1 uncultured Lentimicrobiaceae bacterium
AAATTAGCGGTTGAAAATAGAGTTAAATCTGCAACAGTAGAAGATTATAATAAATATAAAGCAGAAGTTGAAGCAGGACAATCATTTTACCAAAGAAACAAAACAGCAGTAAATGTTGTTGGTGTTATTATAGGTGCAGGAGCAATAGGTTATGTTCTTAAAAAATTTTTATAAATTTTGAATGAAACATTAGAAATAGAACTTGAAAGAACGTGGCTCGATGAAGCTACTAAAGGTCCTATTTTTATTGATGATAAATTTATATGTTTTACTATTGAGGATAAAATAGGATTAGTGAAAATAGCAAACGAAACAGCTATACCATACGGAAGATTTGAAGTTTTATATAATTACTCTCCTAAATTTAAAATGAATATGCCATTAATTACAGGAGTACCCAAACTATTCAGGTATTCGTATTCATTGGGGGGAAACAATAGAAGATACATCAGGTTGCGTTTTAGTTGGAAAAGAGTTGCTACAAAATAATCTAAAAAGAAGCAAGGAAGCCTATTACGAATTAGAAAATATTATTAAAAATGCAATAAATTCAGGTAAAAGAGTTTTTATCAATATAGTAAAACCTGAAGATAGAGGTAAGAAAAATTGGATTAAAAGAGGTATTATTGGAATATCATTAATAGGTTTAGTTTTGACAACATTATATCTTCTAAATAATAATAATAAAGATGAATAAAATTAAAAATTATATTATCTATTGTTTAGTGTTATTAAGTATTTTGGAATTTTGTTTTGGATTTATTCAGATAAAAGAAAAAAACAGATATGAAAATAATTATTATAATGCTATTGATAGCATTAAAGTAATAAAAAAAGAAAATCAAATATTATATCAAGTATCTGAAAATAGTATTAATAAAGATGAGTTTAAAGAGTTATTAAAAAAGGAATTATCAAATATTGATATAAAGCCAAGATTAGTTAATAATTATACAGAGATAAATTCAGAAAGTAAAAGTAAATTCACAACATTTGTAAAAGATAGTACAATTAATGATACTGTTAAGATTAAATTTTGGAATTATAAAGATAAATTTATATCAATAAAATGTATTGAAAAAGACAGTATAAGGATAGTTGATAGAAAAAACATTGTTGATTTAAAAATTATTGAAAGTAAAGAGCCGAGAAAATCGTTAAATAAATTAATACTAAAGCCTTTTATTAGAAAAGTAAATTATTCAGTAATAACCAATGATACAAATTTATTAGTAACTTCAATTAAAAGATACATTAAAAATGAAAAATAAATATAAATATGAGCATAGTTACGTTTCCATAGATGAAGATATAATTATTGGAGATGACATATATAATATACCTACGAATTGGCACAGTGCTTTGTTCAGAAATGTCGGAGAATGTGAAATTCTAATTGATAAATTAGGAACAATAAAAGAGGGAGAATATATAAGAGTAGGCGGTAGTGGTGTTGATATTATAGATAATCAAGCATACGACATTAAATTTATTGGACTTGGAGTTAAAAAATTAGAAATAGTTATTGAAAGAATAAAAAGATTTGATTATTTTAACCGACCACAACAACAATAATAATTATGTTAGAAACAGGAAGCAATCAAAAATCAGGCGGTCAGTCAGCAGGAAATAATCATTGGTTTTTTCCTATTGCTAAATTTGATGATAAAGATAATTTATTTTCAGAACAACCGTTGAGAATTTTAGCAATTGAAGATTTAAAGGATATTGCAGATAAAATTCATTTGCGTTCAAATGAATATCTTTGTGTGGATTTTGATATACATATAAAGCAGAAATGGGGAGTATATACCGACAATGTAATAGTAAATTTTGTTTGTAGTAATGAGGGTTTAGGAACACAAAATTTTGCGGATTGGCTAACAAATTCAGCTAATATATATCCTGAAATAGAAGATGTTAAATATTCATATAATATAAGAAAAAAATATTATATAAGTTATGCAGATATTTATAATCCTAAATTATTTTTAGAAATATTGACAGGGTTAAGGAGTTCAGAAGTTTTTGATGAAAAAATACCAAGCTATACTATATGTAATAATAGCAGTTGTATGTTATCAAGAGTAGAGTTAATTGAATTATAAACTATATAAAAATCAAAATTATGTTAAGAGATACGAACAACATAAAAAATGTAAGTGTGTGTGCGGGGGAAACACTAACTAATGTATTAGAAAATCTATGTACAGGAGTTGGCGAAGTTAGAAAAAATGTATTTTCTCAACGTCTAACTATTGATGAAGACGGTAGAGTTAATTTAGCTTATGATGTTATTGCAGAAATGACAGCATTAGAAACAATATGTGAGATATTAGGAGTTTTTGATGATGCTCCAATAGGATTTGAGTTTGGACTAAAAATAGCTATTGAATTAAAGTTAAGACAATTAAATGGGTTGTATAGTGATAATGTTGTTATTAACAATAAAATTGAAAGAATTGGACTTAATCCTGCGGTAATTATTAATGAAGAATTAACTAATTCAGGAGATAATGAACATAGTTATATCCAAACATTTAATTGCGAATATATTATTTTAGCAAGTCAATTGCAATTAATAGCAGAGCATACGCATAAAATGACTATTTCAACTAAATTGAGAGATGATGACGATACATTGGGTGGAGCAAGTTATAATGTTTTGCAAACAAGTAAAATCACATACGAAAGAATATTTACAGTAGAAACATAATAATTATGCAAAAAGATACAGATAACATTAAGAATACGAGTAGTATTCAAGGCGATACACTAAAAGAAGCATTGGAGAATATTCAGGGCGGTACAGGTACGTCTTGTTATGTTATGGTCTTTTGTTGCAATGCTTACACAGGGACAGCTTCAACTACTTTTTTATTTGGTGGACACGCAGTTCTTCCTCCTGTAACATTATTCAATCAAAGAGCAAGTAGGCAATTAATAGTACCTAAATCAGGTACTATTAAGTCTGCCCAAGTTATGACAGTAGTAGCAGGAGTTTTCGCAAATTCGGCAAATTCTATTCTTAAAGTGTATAACATAACACAAGCAACAGAGGGAGTTATTACATCTACTTATACTATGACTTCTTCAATGTCAGGTCAGTCTAAAATTGATAATTATACAGGATTAAATATTCCTGTAACAGCAGGAGATAAAATACAGATACAGCACGTTTTACCTGCGTATTCATCAGAGCCTACGCAAGTATATCATATTGTTAATTTATACATAGAATAATAAGATGAATTATCTAATAGAAGTTTCAATTATAGAAATTGAAGAACAGCAACAAAAAGAAGCCTACAATAGAGTATATAACTCAACAGGAGAGTATTTTGATGAAGCATATATTAAGGTTACGAATGAAATTAGCAACAAAAAACCTAATTCAATCGTAAAACTTAATTATTACACAGAACAATTATAAGAATGGATAATAATATGATAGATAGAGCATTGTTTTTGTCGTATTTACTTACGAATATTCCTGCATTTTTAT
>CAZRCF010000005.1:13206-18860 GCA_964598505.1 uncultured Lentimicrobiaceae bacterium
TAGCAACATTGTTATTAACAATAGTCGCTATTATTGTCGGAATACTAAATATATTCAGGTTAATTTCACAATCGAAATTAAATAAATTAGAATTGAAAAAAACACAGTTAGAAATTGAAAAAATTTGTAAAAATGAAACAGTTTAAAATATCAATAATATTACTAACAATGCTACTTTTAATATTTATTTTAATAAATCCAACAAGATTATTATTGTTAGGTAATTTAGATTTATATAACTACGCAATGGCTTATGTATTTGCTTCAATTGGAATGTTATTAACAAAATTAATTCAATTACAGAACAGGAATAAAAAGTCCCCGAAAACACCTTATTCTTTCTCTATATCATTTTATTTTAAGGATAATTTTTTAAATATTCTAATTAATTTTGTATTATTGTTTATTGCATTTAGGTTTTGTACTGAAGTAACAGGGAGAGAATTTTCAATGTGGGTAGCCTTTTGTTTAGGCAGTATAATTGATACAATAGTAATTTTAATTAAGAATAGGACGAAAAATTTTATAAAATAATGAAAATCAACTATAAATATATATTAATTCCTGCAACAAGTGGGATATTATTATATATTTTATACAATATTTTTAAATCTAATAATAATACACAACAGGACGATATGGAAACAATAAAACTTGATGAAGCAACTATAACAATAGAGTTAGCTAAAACTTATAAAGAACCATTAACTCGTGGCGAACAAAACAACAATTGGGGAAACATCAAAAAAAATAGCAGGAATAAATGGCAAGGCGAGATAATTGGACTTGATAAGACTTTTTGCACGTTTTCGGAAGCAAAATACGGATTAAGAGCATTGTTGTATATAATTTGGAAGTATTATAATTCTTATAAATTAACAACAATTACAGGAATAATTAAGAGGTGGAGTGCAACAGACCAAGCTACTTATATTGCTTATGTATCTAAAGTTACAGGAATTGGTGCAAATGAATTTATTGATTTGAGTAATAAAGATAATTTTTACAATCTTGTTCGGGCAATAGTTAGAACAGAGATAGGAAAAGACAGATTAACACGACCTTTGTTCAATGAGGTAATTAAAATGATACTAACTTATAAATAATAAAATTTAAGAAAATAAAAAAAAAAAAAAAAACAACATCAAAAGCGGTTAAAACAAAAAAAAAATTAGTTAAAAAAATAACACCTAAAGCGGTTGCAATTAAAAGAAAATCAATAAGTGGAATAGATTATTTTGAAAAATACAATTTAGTTCCTGCAAATGCTAAAATTATTTTAGAAAAATATAAAAACAAAGAGCAGACCTATCCAAATTGCGAAAAATTAAAAAATGAATTAAATAAAATAGGTTGGACTATTGATTATGAATTAGACGCATTTCCTTATAATTTGAGAAAAATTAAAGTTGCTAAAAGTAATACTAAAAAAATTGCAACAAAGAAAAAATTAACTGCAAAAAAAACTAAATCAGTTAAGCCGAGTATTAATAAAATTTCAAATGAAAAAGCTATACGAAAGTTTGCATATTTTTGTGCAAATTTTGATAGAAATTTTGTTGTTGATTGCTTCGGTAGTGATAATAATGGTAAACATTTATTATCAAAATGGAATACAATAATTGAAAATAAAAATAATAATTCTTTAGAAAGTGTATTGAAATTTTATTATCAATTAGATAGCGAAAATGAACAAAAACTTTCAAATTATATTTTGAAAAAATATACAGGAGTTGGTATGATTAATAAATCAAAGAAAAAAACTACTGTAAAAAGAAAATTAAGTACATCTAAACCACAAAAACTGAAAAAACAATTAGAAGTATTATATTCTAAAATCAAAACCGTTAAAAAGTCTATAAATAATATTAGATTATCAAAATAAAAACAATATTCTAATATGAAAAGCAAAATTGATATTAATAATGAAATTGAAAAATTAATTGATTATAAATTATCAAAAGGCGAAGAATTTAATAAAAATGAAATAGAATTTATTTCAAAATATACAGGTTGGGGTGGTACAAAACAAGCAGGTAAAGTAGGATTAATTCACGAATTTTTTACACCACAATATATTTGCAAATTTATGTATGATTTAGCCATTAAATATGGCTATAATAAAGGCAATATATTAGAGCCAAGTGCAGGAATAGGTGCAATGATTAAAGAGTTTTATGATACTAATAATTATAAAACAATAACAGTTTTTGAAATTAGCAAATATAGTTCAGAAATTATAAAAGCTATTTATCCTAAAATAGAAGTTTTTAATAACTTTTTTGAAACAGCATTTTTAGAATATCCGAGATTTTCAACAATAAATTCAAAAGGCTTAACGTGGCTCAATAATTATCCCTATGATTTAGTTATAGGAAATCCTCCATACAGTAAGAATGTAAACTTATATTCAAGTTATTTCAAGAAACCTATTAAGTTTAAACAGGCTGAAATGTTTTTTATTTTTAAAGGTTTACAGCTATTGAAACAAGGAGGTATTCTAATATATATTACAAGTTCAAATTTCTTGTCATCAGGATTAGAAAGTTATTATAATGAAAAAAATGAAATAGGAAAATTAGCAGAATTATTAGAAGCAATAAGACTGCCGAGTATTTTTGATAATACAGGAGTTCCAACGGATATAATAATATTAAAGAAGAAATAATATGAAAAAAGTAATACCAAAAAAAATAAATTTAGAAAAAGAAATTGTTTTATATGGTTTTCTTAATAAAGAAATAAATATGCCAGAATACAAAATTTCAAAAACAAAAGGTATATCAGTAAAACAGCCAATTACAAGTTCTAAAGACCAATATGAATTTCTAAAACGAGTATATGGTAGAAAAATAGAATTACAGGAGCAACTTATTATATTATTTTTCGACCAAGCAGGTTTTGTAGTCGGATATTATAAGCATACAATAGGAGCAAGAAATAGGGTATTATTAGATACTTCAATGATATTAGGAATTGCTTTAAAATCAGGTTGTTTGGGGTTTACAGTTTCACATAATCACCCATCAGGAGTAGCAAGTCCAAGCCAAGCCGATATTGATATGACAAAAGCTATTTCAAAAGCATCTAAAACTGTTGGAGTTCGTTTTTATGACCATATAATAGTTGCGAAAGATAGATATTATTCATTCTATGATGTTTCACATTCTGCATTATCAGGAGTAGATAATAAAGTCAATGATAATTATTCATTTGAGGATAAAGTAAGATTGAAAATATTAGAAAATATTAAAAAAGTTACAAAGCAAAATAATCCGAAAGTTTTTGAAATTCTTAATACAGAAAAAGGCTATATTTGGGTAGAGAAAAAAATTATTGATTTAGTTGTTAATAATGGAATAAAAATTAATTCAGCTATACCTTTTATTGAATTAGAATTAGGAGATGAATAAAAATAATAAATATTACAGGGCAAGAATAGTAGTTATAGATAATAAATTTTTGGAATTATCTAAACTGTTAAGAAGTGCCGATATTGATGATTTACCAAGAATAGAGCAAGAAATAAGAATTTTGCATAAAGGTTTTTGGAATACTCAATTGTATGGTAATATTGAACAATTTATTGAAGAAGAAGAACAAAATAATAATTATATTGATAGTCCTTTAAGTTTTATCGAATTATGTAGTTATTCTACGTATTTTGAAATAAATAAAAATAAAGTTGCAGGTACCTATAAAACTACAACGAGTATGATTTTTCCTATAATTATAATAGGTGGAAAAGAAAAAATAAATGAAACAATAAATAATTCATTGTTTACAGTTACCGAGAAAACAGTAGAAAATGCTATTGATAAATATAAAGAAAAATTAAAATTATTAACTATAAAATCATTAACTATATGAGTTATTTAGGCGGTATTAATGGTATAGAGAGCCTTAAAGGGTTAGATTATACAACTAAAAGTATAATATCTAAAAATAAAGATATATTTGAAAAATCTTTAGTTGTAAGTGGATTAAGCGGAGATAAAAAGGTAATTGAATTTAATGAAGTTATTGAAAGATATAATTCAGGTATAAAAAAGGAAGAAATATCTGCGTGGGTTTATTGTAAAAACAAACAGAAAAAATTAACAGGGTGGGACGATTTTTTAATAACTGAAAAAGATGTTAAAAACTATGTTAAAAAAGGTTATTTATTCATTGATTATGATAATTCTCTTGTTCCTATTTCAATATTTACATTCGGAAATATCTATGATAAAATATTATATATAAAAGAAAATAAGGCTGAAATTGTTGAATTATACGGAGAAGATGTGTACAATAATCATATTGAAGTTTTACAAAATTCTGCTCCAAGAATATTAACTGTAACCAATCCTGATAAAAATGAAAGACCTAAAATATCTGCAATAAGTAAATTTGCCAAAGAATTTACTATTGAGGAATTTAAAGAAGATTTGAATATATCATTAAAAGAGGGATATAGATATACACTACAAGACGCATTTGAAGTTTGGATAAGAACACTTGACAGAAGTACATTTCAAGACACAAGTCCGTATGATATAATTACCTACTATGTAAGAGGTAGTAATATGCCAAGAGGTACATCAAAGGAATATAAAGCCGATTTAAAAAATATAGTGAGAGAACAGGGCGAATTATTGTTTGAACGATTTTTAAATGAAGCATTGACATTTGAAGACCAACAAAAATTGGATTTCAAATGGAATAGATTATTTAATGGTTTTGCAGATATTAATTATTCAAAAGTTCCAATAGGTTGTAAAATGTCAAGCAAATTTAAAGGTTTTGATATGGATTTACCACCTGCTCAAAGAGAGGGAGTAGCCTTTATGAGAATGATAGGAAGTGGTTTAATTGCTTATGATGTTGGCGTGGGTAAAACTATGACTGCAATAGTAGAGTTAGCAAATGTAATGTATTCGGGAGTAGCGAAAAGACCTCTTATTGTTGTACCTAATCCGACATATAAAAAATGGATTGAAGAAATAATAGGAAAATATAATAGTAAAGGAGAGTTAGTAAGTGAGGGAATACTATCGAATACAGGAATAACAATTAATGATTTTGGAAATTTAGGTACTGATTATAAAAAAGTTGATTTAACAAAAAAAGTACCCGAAAACTCAATTACTATTGTTACATACGAGGGTATGAAAAAAATAGGATTAGGCGAAAAAGAAATGAATAATCTATTTATGGAATTATCTAATATTTTAGGTCAGAGCCAAAACGCAAAGGAAAAAGGTAAAGATAAAAGTGAGAGAGATACGGAAGTAGATTATCAGAAGTATTGGGAAATAGTAGGAGTTGGAGCAAAAGGTACAACTGCGGACATTGATACATTAGGATTTGATTATATTGTTATTGATGAAGCCCATAGATGTAAGAATATATTTGATAGTGTAAAAGTAGAGGGTACAGGCGAAAAGAAAAGATATGACATAACAGGAAGCCAATCAGCAACAGGAATAAAAGCATTTTTCTTATGTAATTATATTCAACGTACATTTGGTGCGAATGTTTGTTTATTGACAGCGACACCATTTACAAATAGTCCTTTAGAAATTTTCTCGATGTTATCATTAATTGCATACCAAAAATTGCAAGATATGAACATTTATAACATTAATGAATTTTTTGAAACATTTGTGTTG
>CAZRCF010000005.1:18870-25019 GCA_964598505.1 uncultured Lentimicrobiaceae bacterium
TGTTGCCAACAATGGAATATACTGCCACATATACAGGAGATATTCAGCAACGAGAAGTGATAAAATCATTTAATAATAGGTTAATCCTACAAAAAATAATATTTAACCATATAAACTATAAAACAGGAGAAGAAGCAGGAGTTAAAAGACCTTGTAAGATAAATTTGCCAAAAACAACAGCAAAGAGTTCATCAGGGGAGAGTATTAAACTAAATGCAGATAAGCAAATTTTAACGTATTTATCGCCAACAACAAAACAAAAAATTAATCAAGATTATATATTTTCAAAGGCAAAAAATGCTACGCAGGGTAAATTAGATATGAGATTATTATTTCAAACCTTTGCGTGGAGTTTAGATAATGCTTTAAGTCCATTTCTTTACGATAGACAAGATAGACCAACAAGTGCGGAAGAATATGTATTAGAAAGTCCTAAAATTCATTATGCTTGTGAATGTATAAAAAGTGTTAAAAAATATCACGAAAAAAGAAATCAAGAAGTATCAGGACAAATAATCTATATGAATAGAGGTAAGGAGTTTTTTCACTTCATTAAACAATATTTAGAAGAAGAAGTCGGATATAAAAAAGCAGTTAGTTTTACTATTGAGGATAAAAAGTATAAAATTGACGAAGTTGAGATATTAGACAGTTCAATATCAACCGATAAAAAAGAAAATATTAAAGAAGCATTTTTACTTGGAGTATGCAAGGTTATAATTGGTACAGCCACAATAAGAGAGGGAATTGATTTACAAAATAAAGGTACTGTTATTTATAATTGTTATTTAGAGTATAATCCAACAGATATTAGACAATTAGAGGGAAGAATACATAGACAAGGCAATCAATATGGATATGTTAGAATGGCAATACCAATGGTGCAGGATACAATGGATACTTTTATTATGCAGAAGCTCGAAGAAAAAACTGCAAGAATAAACGATATATTCTATAAAGGAGATAGAGGTAATGTTTTAGATGTTGAAAGTTTAGACCCCGAAGAAGTGAAATTCGCATTAATAACTGATATATCTAAACTTGCTAAAATGGAATTAGATAAAGTTTTGGCAATAGCAAGAAGAAAAACCGATTATATCGAAAACAATATACAGACAGTCAAAGGCTTTAAGAGTGATGTTAATAATTATTTTGATTATAAAGAAAGATTAAGAAATCATATAGAAACGTGGAAAAAAAATATAAGTAATTATGATTATATTCTTGTTCCTTATACTGATGAACAATTATCGAAATTTGATAAAGAAAAAGTTAAAGCTATTGAAAAAGATTTTGAATTATTGGAAACAATAAATACATTTCTATCAAAATCATTGTATGAAGATAAAGAATTGTTAGAAATATCAAGAAAAGTATCTGTTCAAAAGCCTTATTTTGACAAGTATTTAATCGAATATTTTAAAGAATATCTATCAAAAGTTAAAAAAGCCGAAAGAACAATATTACAGCCAAAAGGATTTACTATTGATGATGATATTTCGATTATTATTAAAGAGTATGAAGATGAATTGATTTTGGCTCAAAAAGAATATGAATACTACAAGCAAGAGGATTATTTTAATTTAATAATGAAAGAAATAAAAGAGAAAAAAGATAAATTGAATGTTGTAGGATTAAGTGCAATTGAGAGAGCAAAAGATTTTCAAAAATTAAACTATTTATTAGACTATAAAATGACAGATGTTGATATTTCTGTTTGTGAAATACCCGAATATAAATATCCTGATGAAATAGTAAAGAAAGAAATATCAGGAATACAGAAATATAAATTGAAATTATTATTATTAAAATCAAAATCATTAAACTTATAAAATAAATACTATGTTTACAAGAGAAAATTATACCGAAGAAATCGAAAGAATTGATATATCAAAATTACCTGTTATATTAATGGAGTTTTATACACCAATAACTGAAATGATTGATGATATTGGACTTGATGTTTTACTTGAAGATGAAACAGGAGCAGTAGTATTTGATAATTTCATTAAAGCATTGAATAGTTATGTCGAAAAAAACCAAGATATTATTATAAAACAAAAAAAAGTTGTTAAAAAATATAATAATAAAATAGTTTTATCAGAAATATTAAAAAAATTAATGCCAAAAGAACAACAATTATATTTAGCAGAATTAGATAGTGAGGGAGTAAAAGAATTAAGCCAAGTTATTGATGATTTAGAGAAGCAAATAAAATATTTATTAACCAATCCAAATAACCAAAATGATGGTTATTTACAAAAAGTATTATTACATTATTTTGTTAATGGTAGTGATTGGTTTATCATAGATTATGATAAAGAAGAAAATTTATTGTTTGGATTTGCAATTATTAACGGAGATTATCAAAATTCTGAATTTGGTTATATTTCTCCTGAAGAATTGATTAACATAAAAACAGTTCAGTTAGATTATTATTGGGACGAAAAAACAACTTTATTAAAAGCATTGAAAAATACATCAGATTATTATAATTATCTTGATAAAGAAGAAGAAAAAGAAGAAGAAAAACAACAAGAACAAAAAAGTGATCCACATTCTGATAAGGTAAACAAAAAAGAAGAAAAACAATCAAAAAAAGAGAAAAAACCAAAAAAAGAGAAACAGACAAAAGAAGAAAAACAGCCAAAAGAAGATAATAGAGTAGTTGTAAATTCAATTGGTTGGGATATTGTTTTGATTAAATCATTTATTGCGTTTAATGGTAAAGAAAAAACACAAAAACAAGTTTTATCATTAATTACTAAAATAGAAAAAGCAATTAGCGACCAAAGGATTAATAGAGCATTAAGATACGGAGAATACAAAAAAACAGAGTCAGGAAAAATAGTGGTTGAAGTATTAAGTGATTTAAAAAAAATATATGGAGCAATGGGCGATACTATTACTTTATCTATTGACAATAAAGATATAGAAATTTACAATAAAATTATTAATTCTGAAAAAATATCAGACTTCAAAATTTGCGTAAATTCTTATATAAAACTGCAAGGTAAGAGTATGATATATAAACAGGCTAAAACCTTAATTAAAAAAATATCTTCTTTAGATAGTTTTATTATTGACGATGTTAATAAATTGAAAGAAAAAGGATTTGTTCACGAAAATACAATATCAAAAGAAATGCACAATAACCTTAATTCTTATATTAATAAATACGATAAAGCACAAGAGGGATATAAGCATTCATTAATATTAGATTTTATTGATTTTACACCAACTAATTTTAAAGGTATTAAGACAGTTGAATACTATAAAGAAACTTATAATAATGAGAAGCCTGTTCTCGATAATGATAGTGTAAAAAAAGTCGTAGTTCACTACAAAAATCTTCATAATTTTTCATTTAGAGCAAGTTCTGAAATATCAATACTTCAATCTATATTAAAAGAAGCAATTAAAGAACAAAAAACAAGTAATGAACCAATATTACATCATATAATTAAAGAATTAAATAAAATAATCAAACATTATGGCGGTAAGAAATTCGATTTTATTTTAGATAAAAAAGACAGAAAAGTTATTAGTGAATTTGAAAGAAAAAATCGAATAAATAAAACAAGTATTGTTAAAAAAATAATTATCAATAATCAAGATAAAAAAAAAAATAATTCATTAAAAGGTATAACTCCGAGTTGTTCCTGCAATGCAGTTAATGGTATAATTAATTCTAATGAATTGTTAAATATGGATTTTGATTTGATGAATTTTACAGGAGATTTTAAAAACTTAATTGGAAATCCGAGTAATCCTTTTCACGCAATGATTTACGCAAAAGCAGGTCGTGGAAAATCTACTTTAGCATTATTATTAAGTAAATATTTATCAGAACAACATAATAAAAAAGTTTTATATGTTACCAAAGATGAGGGACTTTCATATACTTTTAAAGAAAAAATCCAAAGACTAAATGTTTACAATGAAAATATATCTATATCTAAAGAATTACCTGAAGATATAAGTAATTTTGATGT
Source organism: uncultured Lentimicrobiaceae bacterium (assembly GCA_964598505.1). Classification (GTDB taxonomy): domain Bacteria; phylum Bacteroidota; class Bacteroidia; order Bacteroidales; family WCHB1-69; genus CAZRCF01. The sequence continues at coordinate 22,866 of CAZRCF010000005.1, forward strand.
GGTTGTATTAGATTTAATGAACGATTTTAATTTTGATTATAATTCATTTAAAAAACTTCAAGAAAGTTACCCTAAAATTTCTTTTATATCTGTATTTAAAACAACAGGAGAGGGAAATTACAGAGGTAGTAAGGATTGGGAAAACCTTTATGATATTTCTATTACAATTGATGAGTTTGGAATAGCACAGGCACAAAAGAATAGATTTGGAGCAAATGGTACAATGAGAGTTATTGATAATGCCGACAACATTATTAGTTATAATTATACTAAACTTCAAGAAGCCGAAAAACAAGTTGAAAATTTAAAGAAAACAAATTCTAAAAAACATTATATATTCTTTGTTAAGGATAAGTATATTGTTGTTGATGATTTAGGTTCAGAAAAACTACGAAGAGATGGCTATAATAGTATAGCATAGTTAAATTACATAAAAATAATTACTAAATTGCTTTTTTATTCTAAAGCAATTTAGTAATATTGCAATGCTAACAATCGTAAAATTTAAAAAATGGACACAAAAAAAACACAAAAAACATCAGCAATTACCGAAGCTAATTCCGAAAATTCAAAAAGAGAAAAAGAGGTTATAAATTCTCTATCAGAAACTTATTTTCATAAGGCACTTTCTAAACAAAATTTAGAAAAAATAGGTTTTGAAATATCATATAATCCAAAAGATTATAAGAATGCCGAAAATAAATTATTCAAAAAACCTATTACTTACTATGATGTATGCAATGGCTCTACTAACGAGATTATAATGCAAATGTTACGTGATAATAAAGAAATAATAATTAGTAGTAATTCAGGTAAAGGTAGTATAACATTAAATAAAATACACGAAGCTATAATGACTGCTCCTGATTGGATAATCGAAAGATATTTAACAGAAGAAGACGATATAATATCGGCTAATTGCTTAATACAATATATTTCTTTAGGAGAAGTAATTTTTGTTTAAAATGAATAACAAGACCAAAAACAGAGTGAAAACTCTTAATATATGCCTTTTTTTAGGGAGTTATGCTCCCTAAATTTAAGGCTTTTTTTATTTATTAATTTAAAATTGTAAAATTATGAGTACATACCGAACAAGTAAGTTAAGTAAAATCAAAATAGGGGAGTATTTTAGATTTGAAAATAGAAAACAAGTATATAAATATGCAGGTAAATGCAGAATGTATGATAAATGGGGAGAGTATAAAGGTTGGGGATTTAATTATATATCTGTTGATGATGTTTGGGGCGGTGGACAAGCAACAATGACAGATAGAGTTATACAAATAGGATTTGAGTATTAATAACCAATTTAAAACAAAACAAAATGATAGTACCAACAATAGAGCAGAGAAATTACAACAATAAAAATGCTTCATTTAATGTTTATTATTCAACTATAAAGGAATGTTTTTTGAAAAGAAAATGGACTAAATTAAAGAATAAAAACAATACAATATATGTTTTTTATAAACAAGGTTTAAGCCTTGAAAAATCAGTAAGTATAATAGCACAAATAGTAAAATAATATTTTAATTGTATGGTATTCTTAACTTCCTTAAAGTAAGTTAAGGGAAGTTCAGGGAAATAGTAAAATAGGGAATAAATTTATTTTAAAACATAAGCTAAATATAAAAAAATGAACACAAACAACGTAGTAAATTATTCGGAGAGTTATACAAGGGCAAGTAATTATATTAAGAATTACAATAAATGCCTGAAATTAAGCGAACAGATAAGACCAAATATATCTAATACACTAAAAACACTAATCAATATATATGGCTATCAAATTAATCAATATTATTGGTATAGCAATTGCAATATTACTGATGAAACACAATTACCAAGTTTAAGAGTTAATAACCATACATTGAGCCTTAAAACAGGCAACAGCAAAAGAACAATCCAAAACCATTTAGATAGGTTAGAAAAAGCACAAATAATTACAAAAAAATGGAGAGGAACAAAAAATGACTATTTTATTAATTTTACCCAAGACATCGTATTTTTTAAATTTCCTAATACGCAAAATTTGCCACATAAACAGAAAGAGTTTGAAACCTTAATAATAAAAAATAAGAAATGAACTTACCTCTTAAATGTTGTGTATAGAATCTAAAAAATATATTGGCGCTTTGAGCGACAGTTACT
>CAZRCF010000005.1:25029-26778 GCA_964598505.1 uncultured Lentimicrobiaceae bacterium
TTGAGAAATTTTGTAGATATAAAAATGTTTTTATGATTGATACGTCTAAAGTAGATGATGTAATTAAAAACAATAATTTGTTAGAAACACCAAAAACAGAAGTGAAAAATATTAGAAAAGAGCAACTTTCGGCAAAAATTTTCGGCACAAAAAATGAAATTTCGGAGCAAAAAACATACATTGAGCCTATAAAATCTGAAATAAAGGCAGAAGATTTAATTTTTTATATTTCATTACTTTGGAATTATATGTGTTCCAAGTTATATTACAATACAACATTAACAGATGACCAAATAATTAAAGGAAAGGACTTACTTATAAGTTATTATTCAAATATCTATACCCAAAATGAATTAAGTAAAATACATAATTTATATATTTTAGCGGTGGATAAAGCTAATGATTATATGAAAAGAACATACGGAAATAGCTATACCTTTACTATACCAACAGTTTATTTAGATAAAGACAATTTAAAAGGTAAAAATCATTTTACAACGTCAATTGAATGGGCGAAAAACACTATAAAATTTAGAAAAATTAGAAGAAATAAAGATTTAGTTGATATTGAGTTTAAAAAAGTTTTGAGTTTTTACATCTGTAACCACTTTAAGAGCAATAAACTAAAACAATTTGATGAAATTACTGCAAAAATTATGTGTATTAAAAGATTAAGAAAATTCGGAGATAAAGAATTAATACAAAAATTTGAAAATATGATTTTAACACCTGAAAATTATAAAAATATCAATAAAAATGCTATTAATTAACCAATAAAAACTAAAAATATGGCTTACAAATGGAAACCAAATAAAACAGCAAGGCGTGAATTTGCAGAGAAAATGCAAAATGATGTTGAATTTAAGCAAAATTATGAAGAAAAAAAATTAAAAAAAGAAGAAAAAAAACGAGCAACCTCTAAATTTGACTATAAAACAGCAGGAGGTAATTATATTCCTACAAAAGAACAATTAGAATTTTGCTTAAATAATGAAAATTTATTTCAAACAATGGAAGAAAGAACAGCAAGAAATGAAGTTATCTACGGATATTCTGTAAGAGAGAAAATACATCACGATAATATTCATATTGTTAATGAAATAATAAGAAAAACTAATAATAACTTAATATCATAAAATTATGAAAGCAACAATTTTATCAAATCCAAAAAGGATAAAAATACCAAAAATAGATTTTTCAGGTATATTATTATTAGAAAAATTATCTAATTTTAATAGTATTAATATTTCAATTATTAATAAGAAAAGTTGTATTGAAATAATATTTATTACAAAAGTAGATTTAAAGAGCATAGTAAATTATATAAACTTAAATCAATAAATTGATTAATAAAAAATGAAATAGATTATTATTTTTTATAATTTTATAAACTCTAACACAAATTATTCTAATGGGAAAAGAAAATTCAAAGTATGTATTATGGGTAAAGTTTAATGATGGCAGAGTACATCATTTTTACTCTTTTGACACGAGAAATGGAAAGCCAAAAAAAGACTTTGGTTTATCAGGACTAAAATTTTATTTTGAGAAAAATAATCATCAAATAACTCAAGCAAGAATATATGATAATACTAAAAAAACTGATAATTTGATTGAAATATTGAAAAATACAAAGAAAATAGAAAAATCAACTAATTTATTATGATATAACACAAAATTTTTAATAAAATGGAAAAGCTAAATTCAAATTCACTAATAATAATCGAATATTATTTTAAATCAATTCAA
>CAZRCF010000005.1:26788-27373 GCA_964598505.1 uncultured Lentimicrobiaceae bacterium
ATGAAGCAAAAGAAACCTTATTTCAGGAAAAAATAAAGAGTTTAGAAGAAAAATATCATAATATTTCTAATAAATATTCTTTAGATACTATTCTTTTAAAGAAAATATGTAATTTAAGATTGCAAATTAAATTATGTAATGATGTAATTAAAAAAATTAATAGAAAAATTAAAAGTAAAAGCAAAATATTCAATATAATAAAATTACTAACAATCGAAGAAAAATTAATTTTCATATTATATTTTTCTTCGATTGAAACAAATATAAAAGATGAATTTAGTTATGAATATGTAACTATAATGAATATTTACTCTTTATTATTGCAAGAACAAATGAATAAAACAGAAATATTTTAATTTTTATAACTTGTATAAACTTGTATTCAAGTTTATACAAGTTATTTTATTTAATATTTTAATACCTATAAAAATAGTACAAACTTTAAAAAGTATAAAATTATGAATACAGAAAACTTATCAAACGAAGCGAAAGGCAATGCTTGTTTTTGTTTCATTTGTGGAACTAAATTAATGGAATTTGGATTAGGTGGTTGGTTGCAATGCAAAAATGAGCAATGTAGTGAAT
>CAZRCF010000006.1:0-23881 GCA_964598505.1 uncultured Lentimicrobiaceae bacterium
CTCTAAATGATAATAATTTATTTAAGCAAGTGGAAGATTTAATTAATTCTTCTTTTAAAAGTCCAAAATTTAATAAAATTACAGAACTAGAATTATTGAATAGAGCCATTTCTTCAAATAAAAATATTGAAGCAGGAGAAGTTTTTACGCAAGATGAAGTAGAAAAAATTTCTCAAAACTGGTAGATTCTGAAAGTTCTTTGGACAAAATTTGCCCTGAATTCATTATCCGAAATTTTTAAATACTATAAAGAAAATGTTAGTATAACCATAGCTAATACAATAAAAGACATTTTGTTATCTAGCACAAAGCAGTTAGAAAAGTATTCAAAATCAGGTTCAAATGAAGAATTATTGATTGACCTAAAAGAGGGTCATAGATATATTATTAGAGGTAATTACAAGATAATTTATAAAATCCTCAATAATAAAATATACATTACCGATATTTTTGATGTCCGACAAAATCCGGATAAAATAATACAACGAAATGAATAATTTGCTGAAAAATTTATCTATTGTTTTATAAACTTATGACCTCTTCGAGGTCATGTATAAAACCGTTATGTGAAGTTTACAAATAACAATTTCACAAATTGAAAGTTGCAAACTTCAAACTAAAAAAGTACGAAGTTAGGAAACTTCGCACAACTTGGTCTTGTGTATTTTGCAACCTTTTCAATTGCTTTTACGAACATAGTTTTGGTTTTAAAAATTATTAGTAACGATTCGGCATTTGATTTCGGTGGCAAATCACAAAATTATCAAGTTTGCAGTATCTGTCTGCCACTGAAAGCAATGCTTCTTATGCCATATTATTTATTGTTTTTTAATTGTGCAATTCTTTTCAAGTTGTCAAAATTTCCTTTGTTGAATGGATTTGCATAATCTTCAATCCTGTCAATTGCTGTGGGGTCATTCAAAACTTCATGGATAATTTTTAATTGTTTATCAAGTTTTTCTTTTAACGGTAAAGTCTCTGATTCGATTTTTTCTAATTCAATTAAATCTGTTTCAATCTGTTTTGATTTTTTAAAAATCTCTGTTTCAATTCTTTTTAATCTTTCCCAAGTGTCAGTTGATAATTCATCCGGTTTTTCTTTTAACTCATCACCATATAGTATATTTCTAAATCCTTCTCCTAATAAATCATTCTCTGTTTTTCGTTTATAAAGCTTTTCAAATTTATATAAGAATGAGCTGTATTTTTCCCAGTCATTTTCATCAACTATTTCGGGTTTGATACTTTTAAGTAATTGTTCTATCTCATTTTGATTACTATAATCACTCACATTCAATATTAGTGAGGTTGTATAAGCTTTGCTAATTAATGATTTTATTTTACTCCAAATATCATCGTCGATATACCTCGGTCTTTTTAAATTAATATATTTCTCTATTTCCCAACGAAATACTTGATTAACATTTTCTGAAATAGAATGCATTAACTTCTTTTGTGAAGCTAACTTAAGTTTAATCCATTCTTCCTCTTTAATAAATTTTTGCTTCTCTATGTCAAGAATTTGATAATAAAGAGTGTTAATTATATTTGAGGAATATTCATGGTCAAAAATATGTTTTATTGAGTCTTCTCTAAATTTTTCCCATTTTTTTAATGGTAAATACCAAGGTTTTGGTTTCTTTAGTATTTCATTATAGGGATTATAATAAACTTTAGAAGCTATTGATTCAATGAAAGTTGTTCTTAGTCCATAAATTACAAGAATTAAATAAAAGAATATTAATCCGAAATAAATATATCCTAAGGAATTGTTAATTTCTAAAGCTTGTCTAGCAGAACCTTTTGAGTGTTTTATGTCTATATCGTTGTCCTCAATTCCATCGCCAATTGATTTAATAATGATTTTAATTGTACCTTCTGGAGGTATTTGAGGATACACTAATTCAAGCATTCCATTTGTATTAGATACAATAATTGAATCTGAATTTGTTACCTTCTGAATATAATATTCTATAATTTTTGCCTTTACCTTAATAATAATCCTTTGTAATTCAATATCACCTGTATTAAGTAATTCGAGTTGCTGAATACTTTCAGATTCTTTTCCATCAAAAAAATTGGTAGGTATCCTGTCTGAAACTACATATCTTAATTCAGTTTTATCTTCAAAAACGAATTTTGCAAATATTCCGCTTAATATAATTAATACAATTCCAGTAATTATTGTATTCTTCATTTTTTGTTTTTTTTATAATGTGGCATAACTAGTTTATAACCTCACAAAAAGTAAACTTAGCCACCCAAATTTAGTTTGCTAACCCAACATTTAGCTTATTTATTCTTATGCAAATATATAAATTGTTTTTGGTTATTAAAAAAATTAAAAGTGCAAAGTTCGGAAGCTTCGCACAACTCTGGGTATATTTTCCTTGCTAATTAATTAATAGTAAGGCAGTGTATATGATTAGCAGTAGATGCTATTTCAATCGTTTTAAGCATATTGTTTCAGTCTCGCCTTTTCTCTTATCGTCAAAGTCATAAAGTCCAAAAGCTATTATTCTTGTCGAATCCTTGTCGTAAGAAACTTTTATTGAATCTATTTCATTCGCCCAAAAATCTGCACGTTTTAAATGTTTTTCAAAAATTATATTCTTCTCAAATATATCAATTTTTGGCGGTCCTAAAACACCAACAAAGGTTGATTGAACTCTTATTTTGTTGTCTTCGTAGTATATTCTTGTTGCTGGTTCAGTTAGTTGACCAAAAAGAGATATTACAAATACAACTCCTAAAAATGGAATAAAAAATACTCCAGCTGTTACAATTGGTAAAAATGAAAAAAAATTGAAATACCACTTTTCAATTTTATTTATCGTTGTCTTATTAGCTATAAATATGAAAAAAATCCCTGTTAATAAGGTGAAAATTATAATAATTCTTGTCGTCCATAAGCCCCTAAGTCCTATGTTGAAATTTGAATATAATATACTAACTAATATACAGATAAAAAGCCCTAAGAAGTGTAGTGACTTTATGGTAGTTGACATTTTCGGTTTTAGACGCCAAGCAACTTTCTTTTCCCAAAATAATAGACCGAGTCCATAAGAAGTTATAAATAATATTGTTATAATGTATGCCATTTGTTTTGTTTAATTTTATTCATACTGTTAACGCTTTGCTTTTATGTGTTGACCATTTATTGTTATTCTAAAAAATCTGTATCAAAAAAATACTTATTTGTGTCTTGTTTGTTAATATACAAAATTGTATATTTTTTTTTAATTATTTTCTGTCGAACTTTGTTAAGATCATTATTTACTATTTCATTTACAAAGGTCTTTTGCAGGTTGTTATTTTGTTATTTGTTGTCTGAGAGATTTGGCATAAACTGAGGTCAACATATATTTTATTGCCGTATGTCATTAGATACAAATTACTAATTCGTTCAGAGTTTTTTTTTGCCGAGATTTAGACCCGATTAATTGTCGAACTATTAATAAAATAACACCTAATAAGAAAAGTACTATACAAATTATAGCTACAGGTCTTCCCAAATGTCCTTGCTCGGCTGGCGGATAGAAGAAGGCTTGTGCTATAATCCATGAAATAAAAATTATTACTATCCCAATTGTAATTGTTTTTGATTCCTTTTCTTTATTTTTATACATCATCCCGAAAAAGTTTGGTATGTTTCTTAATTAATTTTCATTATGTAAATTTATTCTTTTTTAATTTTTAAATTAATTCTTAAGTGTTGTCAAAAAGTATTTAAGCTAAACTTTTTTGTCTCACATCTATATCTGCAATAAACATTTTCATGGTTTACACCTAACTTTTTTAGAAATGCAACTGTTTACCTCACAAAGTGTAAAATATTCCCACAAATATAAAACATATATTAGAATAAATTATACAATAGATTTTTTTTGTACTATGTTTTCCAAACTCCCCAACATTTAATTTTAAAACTTACACCCTCAATTTTACACAATTTCAATTTATTTGAATAACATTTATGTAAAATACCTATTTTTGCAAATAAATATATTTTTTAATGAATAATTACAATAGTTTACTTCCAATATCGCCATTTTTTCCATTATTGTAGTAACCAATCAATAACATTTAATTTTTGAATACCATTTATGCTTGTATTATCAAAATCGAGTGTTAACAGATATTTTGGATAATTATCTTTAATATTATTAAATGCCGAAATCTCTCTATTAAAAGTTTTTTCGTCATTAACTGTAAAGGCAACTTGATAATACTCTCGTTCATTATTTGGTTTTTGCACAACAAAATCAATCTCTTTATCATTGTTTTTTCCAACATAAATTTTACCACCTCGCCTAAATAATTCAAAATAGACAACATTTTCTAATTTATGTCCTAAATCTGTGTCGTATTTGTTTAATGTTGTTATATTCCTCAACCCTAAATCAACTACATAATATTTTTCATTTGTAGTAAGTAACTCTTTACCCTTAATATCATAACGAGGAGCTGAATATAGAATATATGATTGAGTAAGATAATCCAAATATTTAATAACTGTATTATGCGATATTTTTTTTTGTGAATTTTTATTAAGTTCTGTGGCAATATTCGTTGGAGAAATATAAGATCCCACCGAATCAAATAAAAAACTAATAATACGATGCAAATTATAAATATTTCTCAAATTATTCCGTTGAGCAATGTCTTTAATTATAACTGTATCATAAATAGATTGAAGGTAATCGTTTACCAAATCATGGTTGTTTTTAGACAGAGTAACAGCTTCAGGAAAACTGCTTTCATTGATATATTTACGAAAAAGACGGTCGGTGTTTTTTTCATCCTTGTTAGCTAAAGCGTACTCTTTAAATGAATAGGGTTGAATATTAATTGCTATGTATCTGCCTGTTAAAAGTGTTGCTAACTCGCTCGATAATAAATATGCATTTGAGCCTGTTATGTATAAATCGATGTTCTTTTTTGCAAATAAACTATTAATAAGTTTTTCAAAATCATTAATCAGTTGTACTTCATCTAAAAAAATGTAATATTTATTTTCGGTAGTTACTTTTTTTATTATTTCATCGTATAATGTTGTCCAGTTAGTATAATTTAGGTTTTCTCTTTCCTCAAAATTGAGAAAAATAATATTTCTCGAAGAAATACCAAGAGATAATAGTTCATTTATAAAGGCTTCTAAAAGAGTTGATTTACCACTCCTTCTAACGCCAGTAATAACTTTTATTAAGTTTTGGTTTTTTAGTTGTCGTAACTTGTTTAAATATGTTTCTCGGTGTATCATTTGTTTGTTTTTTTTGACAAAGTTACATCTTATTGACGAAAAATAAAAATATCGCCAAATTTCGTCATTAGCAAAATTAATAGATATTTCATAACCTTAGTCCGTTAAAAAAATCTCTGTTTGTTGCAATACTTTGTTCAATTTTAAACCATTTAATGAAATTATTCTTACTCCGCACCATTAATTTTAAAGTTTACACCCTCAATTTTACACAATTTCAATTTATTTGAATAACATTTATTTAAAATACCTATTTTTGCAAATAAATATATTTTTAAATGAAACGAGCATGAAAATTCTTTTCACCCAATAGAATGATAATTAGCGAGTTCCGTACGACAAATAAATTAATTAATAGAAATGAACGTATGAATAATTACAATAGTTTGCTTTCAATATCGCCTATCGATGGTCGTTATCGTAAAAACACAGAGTCGTTAGCACAATATTTTTCTGAATTTGGTTTAATTAAAGCTCGCGTTATGGTTGAGGTTGAGTATTTTATTGCTCTTTGCCAAATACCTTTACCTCAGTTACAAAATATTACGGCAGATATTTTTCCAAAACTTAGAAATATCGTAGAAACTTTTTCACAAGCCGATGCACTTGAGATAAAAGAGATTGAAAAAACTACAAATCACGATGTAAAAGCGGTTGAATATTTTTTAAAAGATAGATTTATAAAACTTGGTATCGAGAATGAAATAGAGTTTATCCATTTTGGGCTTACCTCGCAAGATATTAATAATACTGCTACACCTTGGCTGCTTTGCAATGCTTATAACGAAGTACTTTTGCCTGTTTTCGATGAAATACTTGTTGAGCTATCGACAAAAGCAAAATTGTGGCAAAATGTGCCAATGCTTGCTCACACTCATGGGCAACCTGCTTCGCCTACTACTGTTGGAAAAGAGATTTATGTATTTTTCGAGCGATTAATGAATCAGTTGGAATTATTAAACGAAATTCCTTTTGTGGCAAAATTTGGTGGTGCTACCGGTAATTTTAATGCACATTTTGTAGCTTACCCAAATATCGACTGGATTGAATTTTCGAATAATTTTATATACGAAACACTTGGCTTAAAACGCTTGCAAACCACTACGCAAATAGAGCATTACGATATGATGGCAGCTTTTTTCGATAATCTTGCTCGAATAAATACTATTTTAATTGATTTAAACCGCGATATGTGGACTTATATTTCAATGGAATATTTTAAGCAAAAGGTTAAAGAGGGTGAAGTTGGCTCTTCGGCAATGCCACACAAAGTAAATCCTATTGATTTCGAGAATTCCGAAGGAAATTTGGCTATTGCTAACGCAATGTTTTCGTTTTTATCGGCAAAATTACCAATATCAAGGCTGCAACGCGATTTAACCGATTCTACGGTTACACGCAATATTGGAGTTCCTGTTTCACATACTTTAATCGGCTGGAAATCGCTGCTTAGAGGTTTTTCTAAAACCGAAATTAACGAACAAAAACTATTCGACGATTTAGATAATAATTGGGCTGTTGTTGCCGAAGCAATTCAAACCATACTTCGCCGCGAAAACTATCCAAAACCTTATGAAACACTAAAAAATCTTACTCGTGGCAAAACACATATCACAAAACAAATTATTCACGAGTTTGTTGATACGCTTAATGTTTCAAACGAAGTAAAAACCGAAATTAAAAAAATAACTCCTCACTCATATTTTGGTATAATCAATTTGAATTTTTAATAATGAAAGGATTTAATAAACTATTTCCTTGGATTAAACCATATACTCACAAACTGATTATTGTTGGTATTTTAAATATATTTTCAATAATATTTTCAATTTTTTCGTTAGGTTTTCTTGCTCCTTTTTTGCAACTTTTATTCGGACAAACAAAATTGGTTACAGTAGCTCCCGATTTTCATTTTTCTGCCAATGGACTTTACGATTACTTGAATTTTGCAATTAGTAAAATAATAATTGAAGACGGCAAGCAGTCGGCTTTGTTGTTTATTACGTTGCTTATGTTAGGTATGTTTATTCTTAAAAATGTATTTAATTATTTGGCTCAATGGTTTATGGTTCCTGTTCGTAATGGCGTAATTGCCGATATACGAAATGCAGTTTACGACAGAATATTAATTTTACCGCTTTCGTTTTTTGGAACTCAAAAAAAAGGAGATATTATTTCGCGAGCAATAACCGATGTTCAGGAAATTGAAGTAACAATTTTAAGGTCAATTCAACAGTTTTTCAGAGAGCCATTAACTATTTTATTTTACTTATTAGCTTTGTTTTCAATAAATTACCAATTAACTATTTTTGTAATAATTTTCATTCCTATTGGTGGTTTTGCAGTTGGCAGAATTTCCAGAAATTTAAGAAAACAATCGCAAGAATCGAAAAATTTATTGGGTAGCATACAATCAATGGTTGAGCAAACAATTATGGGAATTAGAGTTATAAAAGGCTTTAATGCTATAGGATTTGCAAACAAATTATTTAAAAAACAGAACAATCAATACACAAAGATGATGATTAAAATTTATCGTCGTGTTGATTTATCGGCTCCAATTAGTGAGTTTTTTGGTTCAATATTGGTAATGATAATACTTTTATATGGTGGAAATTTGGTTTTAAGTGGCGATAAAAGTCTCGATGCATCGCTATTTATAACATATATTTTAATGTTTACACAAATTATTAGTCCGGCAAAAACCATTTCAGTTGCATCGTATAATTTCCGAAAAGGAGTTGCATCGTTTGATAGAATTGATTTTATTTTAGAAGCCGATGAACGGATTATTGAAAAATCTGATGCTAAGCCATTACAACATTTTTCAAAATCAATTGAATTTAAAGATGTTACGTTTTCATATAGCGATGAACCGGTTTTAAGTAATATTAATTTACAAATTAAAAAAGGAGAAATCATTGCACTTTGTGGTCATTCGGGTGCCGGAAAATCTACTTTAGCCGACTTATTACCACGGTTTTACGATATTTCTTCAGGTTCGCTTAATATTGATGAAATTGCTGTAAGTGATTATAAAATTTATGATTTACGTTCTCAGTTTGGTATAGTTTCGCAAGAAACAATTCTGTTTAACGACACCATTTTTAACAATATTGCTTTCGGAACGCAAAATGCAACTAAAGAGGCTGTAAATGAAGCTGCATGTATTGCAAATGCCTTAGAATTTATTGAACAAATGCCCGAAGGTATGCAAACAAATATTGGCGATAGAGGAGTTAAATTATCGGGTGGGCAACGGCAAAGGCTTAGCATTGCACGTGCTGTGCTAAAAAATCCTCCAATTCTGATTTTAGATGAAGCCACTTCTGCACTTGATTCGCATTCGGAAACCTTAGTTCAAGAAGCATTAGAAAGAGTTATGCAAAGCAGAACATCTATTGTAATTGCTCATCGATTGTCAACAATTCGCCGTGCCGACAAGATTATTGTTCTCGATCATGGAAAAATTGTTGAATCAGGTAATCATAATGAATTATTAAACAAAAAAGGTTATTATTTTCGATTAATTGAAATGCAGTCATTTTCAGTATAATAGTACGTTTTATTTACTTTTTTTTAAAATAAATGAAAAAATAAAAATCTTTATTTGTATTTTTGACAATTAAAAATAAATCAATACAATGAATTTAAAAGAAATTTTATCTATTTCGGGGAAAACTGGGCTATACAAACTCGTTTCACGTAACAAAAATGGAATTATTGTAGAATCGCTTATTGATAAAAAACGATTTCCTGCATTTGGAGTTGACAAGGTTAGTGCTTTGGGGGATATAAGCATATTTGCTGTTGATAGAGATATTCCGCTGAAAGATGTAATGAAACTAATTTATGAAAAAGAAAATGGTGGAATGGCAATTGATCATAAGGCTGACCCAAAATTACTAAAAACTTATATGGAAGAAGTTCTTCCCGATTATGATAGCGAAAGAGTTTATGTGTCGGATATGAAGAAATTGTTTTATTGGTACAATATTTTAGTTCAAGAAAATATGCTCGATTTTACCGAAGAAGAGACTGAAACAACAGATAATGTTGTTGATGAATCCACTGAAAAATAATTATTTTGTCCGCTTTTGCGGACTTTTTTTTGTAATATATTGAAGAAAAACTATTATAAAACAAACTAAATGAAAAGAGCTGAAGATTTAGTAATAACCGAAATATCAAAGCTAAATAATGAGCATTTTGTAATTTATGCAAAGAGCAAAAGCGATTTGTCGGATATTTTACCCGGACAATTTGTAAATATTGAAATTAGTGAATCGAAAAACACTTTTCTGCGTCGCCCAATAAGTGTTCACGATATCCGCATTGAAGATAATACGATTGGTTTGTTTGTTAAAATTGTTGGTTGTGGCACATCGGTTCTTTCGCAATATAAAGTAGGACAAACAATAAATACTATTTTGCCTTTAGGAAACACTTTTGGTTACCAAAAATCGAAAAAACCACTACTAATTGGAGGTGGCTGTGGAGTTGCTCCTTTGCTTTATTTGGCTAAAAAAATTAATCAAAATGGAATTAAACCTACAATATTGTTTGGGGCAAGAAGTAAAGAAGGGATTTTAAGATTAGATGAATATAAAAAATGGGCTGATGTTTTAATTTCCACTGAAGATGGCTCTATGGGCGAAAAAGGATTTGTTACTGAACATTCAATTATACAAAAAATTGAAAATTTTGACAAAATATTTGTTTGTGGACCGGAACCTATGATGAAAGCTGTTGCAAAAATTGCATCAAAAAATAATATTGAGTGCGAAGTTTCTCTTGAAAACACTATGGCATGCGGTATTGGAGCTTGTTTATGCTGCGTTACCGATACAATAAATGGAAATCAATGTGTGTGTACCGAAGGTCCTGTTTTTAATATAAATCAACTAAAGTGGCAAATTTAAGTATTAAAAGTAAAGATTTAGAATTTAAAAATCCGGTAACAACTGCTTCAGGCACTTTTGGTTATGGTACCGAATTTGAAGATTTTATTGATATTTCTGCATTAGGAGGAATTATTGTTAAAGGCACAACACTTAACCATCGTGAAGGCAACCCATATCCTCGTATGGCTGAAACTCCTTCGGGAATGCTCAATGCTGTAGGACTTCAAAATAAAGGTGTTGACTATTTTATTGAACAAATATATCCAAAAATTAAGCATTACAATACAAATATTATTGTAAATGTATCTGGTTCTACTATAGAGGATTATGTTGCAGTTGCCGAAAAATTAAATCATCTTGAACAAATTCCGGCAATTGAACTAAATATCTCCTGTCCAAATGTAAAAGAGGGCGGAATGGCTTTTGGAACTTCGTGTGCATCAGCAGCTACAGTTACTCAAGCTGTTCGTAAAGCATATAATAAAACAATGATAGTAAAACTGTCGCCAAATGTTACAAATATTGCTGAAATTGCAAAATCGGTTGAAGACTCAGGTGCCGATGCGGTTTCATTAATTAATACACTTCTTGGAATGGCAATTGATGCCGAAAATCGCAAACCTTTACTATCAACTATTACAGGCGGTTTATCTGGTCCGGCTATAAAGCCAATAGCTTTACGAATGGTTTGGCAAGTTAGCAAAGCAGTAAAAATTCCAATTGTTGGACTTGGCGGAATTATGAATGCTATCGATGCAATTGAGTTTTTTCTAGCAGGTGCAACTGCAATTCAAGTAGGAACCGCAAATTTTATCGACCCAACAATAAGTGTAAAAATTGTAAATGGTATAAACGAATACCTTGATAGACATCATTATAAGTCTATATACGATATTATTGGAAAACTTGAAGTATAAAGAAATCTTATAAATTATACCAAACAAAAATTTACGACAGCACCAAAAAAGCTAAACTTTATTATCATACTTTTGCCTTGATGCACTTGAGCGTAGCGAATAACGAATACATTATAATAAAAAAACACTACAAAAAGTAAAAGTATGCAAAAAATCAAGAAATTACGATGCCAGCCCACTCTGTCAAAAAAATAACAAAACTATTACAAACTAGTGTTTCTTCCTTTACTTTTGTCTTGAAACAAAAGTAAAACAAAAGTTCAAGACTGCACCAAAAAAGCTAAAAAAGAAACATTTTTACTAAGTGAGCCAAGCAATAATCTTTATTATAGTAATATTTATTAGCGTGACGGATTTTACAGTTTGGTATCTATTAGTATCATAGCACCCGCCTCGCTTTATACGTAAAAATGTTTGTTTTTTCTTTACGCTTTTTTGCTGAGGTCGGTCTTAAAACCTATGATTTAAGAATTTGGTTTTCATACTTTTTCCTTTTCACTTTTTCCTTTTTCCTTATAAAGCCCGCTTCTCGTAATTTCCTTGCTCACGCTGTTTTTTAGCTTTGTTTTTGATGGTTTAGTAATTAACCATTAATAATTATTTTTTTACAAGCCTAATTCCCAAATAAAAGTATCTATAATCGGGATAATAATCATTTCGGTTTGCACTACGACAATATTTTGCACTACGAACATAGCTCCCGCCTCTAAAAATATGTTTCTCGCCAATCGATGGTCCAGTTGGATCTATTTGTTTTTCTATAGGATATGCACCATACCAATCGCTACACCATTCCCAAACATTTCCGTGCATATCGTGTAATCCCCATTTATTAGGAGGAAAACTTCCAACAGGTAATATTTTTTGAATAAATTCACTTTTATTGCAACCCGAATAGGGGTAATCACCATTAAAATTTGCATTTGAAGAACTCAGGCATTCACCTACATTAAAAGGTGTTTTTGAACCGGCGCGTGCTGCATATTCCCACTCTGCCTCTGTAGGTAATCTACATCCCATCCATTCAGCAAATTCTGTGGCTTCTTCCCAACTAATATTTGTTATTGGAAGGTATGGTTGCTTTTCATCATAATCAACAGGCAACTCTTTTCCTTTTGCATCACAGTATATTTTATATTGTTCAACAGTTATTTCGTACTTACTAATTTTAAATGCTTTAAGAGTTACTTCATGTTGAGTTTCATCATCACTTCTTAATTTTTCAGAAAGCGGACTTCCCATTATAAATGTGCCACCCGGAATACTAACCCATTCAATAAATGGCTTACTTCCTTTAGTAAAAAGATTTGGTTCAATTTTAATTATATTATTATTTTCAGCTACCTTAGTAGGTTTGATTGGCTTAGGTTCTTTGAAAAAAATTTTTAATATTTCTCCTTCTTTTATTGTAATCGAGGTATCTTCTTTAAATTCAATTAATTCATCAATAGAAACATCGTATGCTTTTGATATTCCGTACAAAGTTTGACCTTTTTCAACAGTATGAATATAATATTTTTTACCATTAATTGTGTCAATTATATTACTTTTACTAACTTGACTAAAAGAAAAATTTGAGTATAAGATTGAAATTGTTAATACTGTAATTAAACAAAGTATTTTTTGTTTCATATTTTTTTTAGAATTTTTAGATATTCGATTTGTTCCATTAAAATTGAAGTTTTAATAGAACAAATATAACAATTTTTTAAATATGCAAATCATAAATAGCTTTTTTTTAAATAAAAATGTTGCTTTCTGTAAATTTTACATATTTCATAACAGAAGTTTCATAATCTTTTTATACTTTTGAAAAAAATGTATAATTAATAAAATTGAAACTACACTCAATTCTTAATGATTTTTCGCAAAGTGCTAATGTTAAAGATTTTAACGCTGCTTTGCAAAATAAACAAAATTGCTCCTTAAATGGTTTAATTGGTTCATCGCTGGCTTTTGTTGCGGCGGCAACTATTTATAAGTCTAAATGTCAGAATATTTTTATTCTTTCTGACAAAGAATCTGCTGCATATTTTTGTAATGATTTAGAAAATTTGCTTAATCAAAGCGAGTTAGATTACTCACAAAAAAAGGTTTTATTTTATCCAACTTCATATAAACGACCTTATGAAACTAATTTTGCCGATAATGCTAATGTTTTGCTTCGTTCTGATGTAATTTCGAAAGTTGGCTTGGGACAAAATGTGGTTATTGTTACTTATCCCGAAGCACTTATCGAAAAAGTTGTTTCGCGTTCATTTTTATCAAAACATTCATATAAATTATCTGTAAATGAGGCAATTGATGTTGATTTTTTGATGGAGTTTTTTGATAGTTACAATTTTGAACGAGTCGATTTTGTAATCGAACCTGGTCAATTTTCGGTTCGTGGAGGTATTGTTGATGTGTTTTCGTTTGCAAATGATTATCCCTATCGTATCGAATTAGGAGGAAATAATATCGAATCGTTGCGTTCGTTTGATGTTGAAAATCAATTATCTATCAAACAATTTGAACAAATTGCAATTATACCAAATATTCAAGATAGAAGTGTTTCGCAAGAAAGAATTTCGATATTTGACTATCTTGGCAACAATAATCATATTTGGTTTGAAGATTTTCAGTTTGCTGTTGATAAAATTAAATCGGAATTTGATAAATGTGTTGAGGCTTTTGAAAATATTAATGATAAAGCAAACCAACTACTTCCCGAACAACTTTTTATTTCGAATAACGATTTTTTAAAAAATATTACTAATAATTCGATAATTGAATTTGGTAAAAGTAAAACAATAACAAAAGCTATAAGTTTTCAATTTAATTCATCGCCTCAACCCTCGCTAAATAAGAATTTCGAATTACTATTTGAATCGCTTGTAAATAATCAGGAGAATAAAATTCGTAATATTATTCTTTCGGATAACGAAAAGCAACTACATAGAATAAAAACAATACTTGATGATATTAGTGCCGATAAAAACATTAAAAAACTCGACTATTCGCTAACAAATATTAGTTTACACGAAGGCTTTATTGATAAAGATAATAAAGTAGCATATTTTACTGACCATCAAATTTTCGATCGTTATCATAGATATTCAATTCACGAACGACCATCTTCTTCTCAAACTATAACTTTAAAAGAAATTTATAATCTTCAACCGGGTGATTATATTACTCATATCGATCATGGAGTTGGCAGATATGATGGACTTGAAAAAATGGAGGTAAATGGCAAAATTCAAGAAGTAATTCGTTTAGTATATGCCGAAAACGATTTGCTGTACATCAGCATTCATTCATTGCACCGAATTTCAAAATATGTAGGCAAAGATGGCACTCCTCCTAAGCTATATCGTATTGGATCGGGTGCTTGGAATAAAATTAAAGAAAAAACCAAACAACGTGTTAAAGATATTGCTGCCGATTTAATTAAACTTTATGCAAAACGAAAAAGCACCAATGGATTTGCTTATTCGCCCGATACATATTTGCAAACCGAGCTTGAAGCATCGTTTATTTACGAAGACACACCCGACCAATTAAAAGCCACCGCCGATGTTAAACAGGATATGGAACGCGATTACCCTATGGATAGACTTGTTTGTGGCGATGTTGGTTTTGGTAAAACCGAAATTGCAATAAGAGCTGCATTTAAAGCGGTTGCCGATAGTAAACAAGTTGCTATTTTAGTACCTACAACAATTTTAGCACTTCAGCATTTCAAAACTTTTTCCGAAAGACTTAACGATTTTCCGTGCAAAGTAGATTATATAAACCGCTTTAAATCGAATAAACAACAAAAAGAGACTTTAGAGAAACTTGTAAAAGGCAAAGTTGATATTTTAATTGGTACTCATCGTTTGCTTAGTAAAGATATTCAATTTAAAGATTTGGGTTTATTAATTGTTGATGAGGAACAAAAATTTGGCGTTGCTGCCAAAGAAAAACTACGTCAATTTAGGGTAAATGTTGACACACTTACTCTTACAG
This sequence comes from uncultured Lentimicrobiaceae bacterium, assembly GCA_964598505.1. GTDB lineage: Bacteria > Bacteroidota > Bacteroidia > Bacteroidales > WCHB1-69 > CAZRCF01. Next base: position 15,078 of record CAZRCF010000006.1, read on the forward strand.
CTACTCCAATTCCACGCACTTTACAGTTCTCAATGCTCGGAGCAAGAGATTTATCAATAATAAATACTCCTCCACCAAATAGGCATCCAATTCAAACCGAACAACACTCATTTGACGAAAAATTAATCACAAGTGCTATTTTATACGAGGTTTCGCGTGGCGGACAAGTATTTTTTGTTCATAATCGCATAAATAATCTTCCCGAAATTGCCGGTATGATTCAGCGAAATTTACCGGATATTAAAATTGGTGTTGCTCACGGGCAAATGGATGGTCATAAACTTGAGCAGATTATGCTCGATTTTATTGAAGGATATTACGATGTGTTGGTTTCTACAACTATTATAGAATCGGGACTTGATATTACAAATGCCAATACAATAATAATTAACGAAGCTCAAAACTACGGTTTAAGCGATTTGCACCAAATGCGTGGGCGTGTAGGAAGAAATAATAAGCGAGCTTTTTGCTATTTAATTACACCACCAAAAACAATTTTAACTCAAGAAGCCCGAAGACGATTAAAGGCTTTAGAAGATTTCTCAGAACTTGGCAGTGGTTTTAATATTGCAATGCGAGATTTAGATATTCGCGGTGCCGGCGATATGCTTGGTGGCGAACAAAGCGGTTTTATTTCCGATATTGGCTACGAAATGTATCAACGTATTCTTGATGAAGCAATCCATGAACTTAAAACTAATGAATATAAACATCTTTATACGCAAGAAAAAGTTCAGGATTTGCCTACAGATTGCATTGTAGAAACCGATATGGAATTGCTTATTCCTGATAATTATGTTTCAAATATACCGGAAAGATTGGCTCTATATAAAGAGTTGGACAATTTAGAAACTGATAGCGAACTTAATACTTTTAGTGCAAAATTAAAGGATATTTTTGGCGAAATTCCAAATCAAACTCGTGAACTGATACTTTCGGTAAAGCTTCGTCGTTTAGCTCGAAATATCGGTTTTGAAAAAGTTATTATTAAAAATAATAGATTTGTAGCCTATTTTATCTCAAATCCTCAATCGGAATATTTTACTTCCGAACTGTTTTCTAAGGTTTTGCAGTATGTTCAATTTCATCCGCAAACCTGTAAAATGAAGCAAGTAAAAGACAAATTAAGTGTTACATTTCAAAATATTCCAAATATTATACAAGCAATAAATGTTATTGATGAAATAAATAATACTTCAATTTAAAAAACTAATTTTCAGAAACCCTTTTTTAATCATTTTTTTCAACAAAAACGGCTGTTCCATAAGCTAAAACTTCTGTTAATCCACTCATTACATCATTTGCATCGTAACGCATATTAATAATTGCATTTGCACCAATTTCGCGAGCATGTTTAATCATTAATTGTAAGGCTTCTTCTCTTGTATTTTCGCAAAGTTCGGTATATATAATGCTTCTGCCTCCAAAAAGAGTCATAAAACCACCGGCAATATTACCTACTATACTACGCGAACGTACAGTAATCCCTCTAACTAAACCTAATTGTTTTGTTACCTTATAACCTTCAAGCGATGTGCTTGTGGTTATTAATGTTGTGTTTTCCATTGTTTTTAATTTTTTTAATTTTCAAATAATAAAACTTAATATCAATTGCAATTTATAAAAAATAACTTATTAAACGTTATAAAAATTGGCATTATTTGCATAAGCATTTGCTGCATTGCTGAAAAATGGATATATTTGCAGTTAATAATTGAAATATTCAATACTAATAATTAGCCATAAAAATCTAATATTTAAAAAATGAAAATTAGTTTTACAAATTTATTGATTATTCTCTGCGGTGGTGTTATTTTATCATCATGCAATATAAATAAAAAATTTAAAACAGTATATTACGATAAATCTTGGGTGATAATTAAAAACTCTAAAAATGCTGAATATTTCAGAACAATTCAAAATGAAAAAGATTCTTTAGGTAGAAATATTTATTTTGTTAAAGATTTCTATAAAAAAGACAGTACTTTACAAATGAGTGGCTATTATTTAAAAAATTTAAATAACAGAAATGGACTTTTTACTTGGTATTACGATAATAAAAATAAAATGAGTGAAGGATTTTATTTAAATAATAAAAGTCAAGGAGTATATAAGCATTGGTATAAATCGGGAAAAATTGAAAATATTTCTTATTTCAAAGATGACATCATTTATAAATATAAGTTATATTATGAAAACGATTCAGTTCACGTTATTGTAGATTCGTATGTTAATTATCAGATTAATGGACAATTATTGTCATTTCATCCTAATGGAAAAATACTAAGAATTGAAAATTATGATAATGGAACTTTGTTAAACAGTAAGTGTTTCAATAGTTTAGGTGAAGATACTACTTACTACCCTCATTTGATATATGCAAGATTTCCGGGTGGTGATAATGCATTTACAAAATTTATTGATGACAATTTAATATTTCCTATTGAAAATAACTTAAAAAATATTGATGTAAAAGTTGAAGTTGAAGTAACAGTTAAAGTTAATGGAGATGTAATTAATCCAGTTGTTATAAATTCTACTAATCGTATTTATAATAAAGAAGCAATAAAAGTTATTTCAAAGTTTCCTAAATGGATACCTTCAACTATAGATGGGGTACCTTATGAAGATGAAATTATAATAACTATTTATTTTAAACTTTAACCACTAAATATATTAGATTTTAATCTATTTATCTTATCAACAAACCTTGTAATCGTAAAAGTTCAGTTTCGCTTATTTTGGTATCGTAGCGTGCTGTTATTAAGCGAAGTTGGGCATCTTCAAAAGTTCGTTGAACCTCTTTAAGTTGTATATCGTTAATTATTCCTAAAGTATATTTTTCCATTGCAATATCTAAGGCAGTTTTAGCTATTGTAATATTTTGTTCTTCCATTGTAGTAATTTGCAGATTGCTTTCGTAGAGCTTAAATTGGCTTAAAATAGCAGTTTCGAGTTGTAAATTAATTTCGTTAATAGTTAATTGCATTATTTTTTGTTGAATTTTTGAACTTTTTACACTTCGTTTAACTGCCATTCCGTCAAACAAATTCCATGTGGCTGTAAAACCATAGTAAGGTCCATCGGTTCTGCTATTTAATATTGAGCCTGCACTATTATCGGTACTGGCAAAGTTATAATTGGCTCCAAAACCAATTTTCGGAAAATATCCGGCACGAGCTTCTTTAAAGCTAAATTCAGAAATATTTAAGTTTATTTTAGCTGCTTTTAACTGAATATTATTTTGTTTAATATTTGTTTTTATTGCTTCCAAATTGTATAAAGGAGCAATATTTAGCGAATCGTTAACATCAAAAACTTCTTGAGGGTTATTTATAATAATACGTGCAAAAGAGTATTTTGCTTGCTGAAATTGACTTTGTAATTTTAGCAAAGTTGCATTTTGAGCATTAAAGTCGGCTTGTGCTTGCAAAACTTCAAGTCCCGATGAGCTACCGGCTGTATTTTTTGTTTCGGCTACCAATTTGCGTTTTTTGTATAGTTCAATTAACGATTCTGAGAGTAAAATTTGCTGTTTTAGTTTTATTAAAGTGTAATATTGTGTAATAACCCTATAAACCAAATCTTCGATAGCCATTTTGTATTTAATTTCGCTTAATTTTTCTAATTCGTTAAGTTTTTTGTGAGTTGCAAACATTTTTGTGCCATCAAAAAGTGTCCACGATAAGCCAATAGAAGCATTTACATTATTTCCCGATACATTTTTACTATCGGTAATAATTCCGGTATTTGTTTCTTGATGAATATTGTAATTTGTTAGGTTATTACCGGCAGTTGCTTTAATTTGAGGTAAAAAACCAGCGCTTCCTAAGTCGTTGTTAATTTTAGAAATTTCTTGTTCACTGCGTGCAATTTCGAGTCCGTAGTTGTTTAATAAAGCAAGTTTAATAGAATTTTCAAGAGTAATTATTTGCTGAGCAGAAATAAATGAAGTAATAAATAAAATTAATGATAAAAGTAATATTTTAGTTTTGTGGTTTTTCATTTTGTATGTTTAATAATTTGTTATAATATGCACTTATTCAACGTATTAAATATATCTTCTAACTTTTTTCTTATAGTTTAAATACACTTCACCAAATCTGTTTTGTAAAAAACGTTCTTCGCCAATTATTATTAAATGATAGATTGTTAAGCTATAAACACCTAATAATAAAACTATTATATTCAAAAAATAAATTATTGATGATATTGTTAACAGATTAAATCCTACATACATTGGATTTCTGCTAATTTTATAAAGACCATTACACTTAAATTCTGTTTTTTCAGACGGCAAGCCAAGTCGAGTTGAATTTCCGAGATTTATTAAGCTGAAAATAACCATTAATAAACCAATTACGATTATCCCGTAAGCAATTAAATGAAACTCTATAAATGAATGATTACAAACAATATTTAAATCCATTAAAGATAAAACGAGAATTGCCCATGTAATATAACCGCTTATTTTACCTGAGTAAAATAATATTGGGTTAATTGTTGTTTTTCCAATAAGTTCTATAATTTTCATCTGAATATTTTTTTAATAATGATTGTAAGATTGTGAACTAATTTTTTGTATCCGAAAATTCATTTTCATCAACAAATTTACGACTCTTTTTACTTGTTAAATAGGTATAAATTGCTGGTATTACAAACAAAGTAAGTATAAGCGACAAAAGTAAACCGAAGATAATAACAATTCCTAAACTTGTACGACTTTCGGCACCTGCACCCAATGCTAATGCTATTGGTACAGCTCCTAACATTGTTGCCAAAGAAGTCATTAAAATTGGTCGTAAACGAGCTTCGGCAGCATGTATAACCGCATCACGAATTGATTCGCCTGCTTCGCGTTTTTGATTTGCAAATTCTACAATTAAAATTCCATTTTTAGTAACTAAACCTATAAGCATAATTATACCAATTTGGCTAAAAATATTTAACGTTTGATTAAAATACCACAATGATAAAACTGCTCCCGACATAGCCAAAGGTACTGTAAGCATTATAATAAGTGGGTCGCGGAAACTTTCAAATTGAGCCGAAAGCACCAAATAAATAAGCACTAATGCCAAAAGCAATGCAAAAAGAATATTTGACGAACTCTCTTGAAAATCGCGCGATTGACCTGCTAAAGATGTTGAAAACGTTTCATCGAGAACTTTATCGGCAATTTGTTTCATCTCTTTAATTCCATCGCCAAGTGTGTAACCTGCTGATAATCCTGCTGTTATTGTTGCAGCTTTATATCTGTTAAAATGGTATAAAGCAGGTGGAGCACTTTCCTCTTTTCTGTCCACTAAATTGTCGAGTTGGATTAATTTACCATCTTTATTTCTAACATATATTGAACTTAAATCGCCTGGTTCATCACGGTTTTCGCGTGGTACTTGACCTATGATTTGATATTGTTTGCCATTCATAGTAAAGTATCCAAAGCGATATTCACTTAAATATAATTGAAGCGTTTGAGCAACGTCTAAAACCGATACACCTAATGTTTTGGCTTTATCGCGATTAATTTCAATATTAATTTCCGGTTTATTAAATTTTAAATTTACATCAGCCATTTGCAAAACCTTGCTTTTGGAAACCTCTTCCATAAATTTTGGTAAATAAGTTCGCAATTTTTCCATATTCGATGCTTGTATTACAAACTGTACCGGTAATCCGCCACGAATACCACTTCCAATAGATTGGTCTTGAATTACAAATACTTTTGCAGCAGGAATTGGTGACACTTTTTTTAAAATATATGCTGCAATTTGTTGCTGACTTCTATTGCGTTTTTTCTTGTCTATCAGCACCATACGACCAGAACCTTTATTGCTATTTCCGCTACCAAGATGACCGGGTGATGTATTGGTAATTAAAATTGATTTTTCGGGAACCGAATCATTAATTATTTGAATTACCTCACGAACAACTTTATCGGTATAATCAAACGAAGCACCTTCGGGAGCTGTTACCGAAAGCCGTAACATTCCACGATCTTCCATCGGCGATAATTCCGAAGGCACAAAACGCCCAACTATAAATATTAGTGAAGAAACAAATAAAACAATAACATAAGCCCACCATCGGTGTTTCATAAACCCATTTAATGCTGATGAGTATGAATTTGATAAACCGATAAAGAATTTTTCGGATTTATTGTAAAACCAAGATTTTTTTTGTTCAACTTTTAAAATCCGTGAACTCATCATTGGAGTAAGCGTAAGTGATACCAATGCCGAAACTATAATAGTTCCGGAAAGTACCACTCCAAACTCTCGGAAAAGCCTTCCGGTAAAGCCTTCAAGGAAAATAATTGGTAAAAATACTGCTGCCAGAGTAACAGTTGTAGAAATAATTGCAAAATAAATCTCTTTTGAGCCTTTAAAACTTGCCTCAATTGGCGACATTCCTTTCTCTATCTTTGAGTAGATGTTTTCGAGCACCACAATTGCATCGTCAACTACCAAACCTGTAGCCAATACAATAGCCAAAAGTGTTAATATATTTATCGAAAACCCTGCAAGATACATTATAAAAAACCCTGAAACTAATGAAATTGGAATAGCAATAACAGGTATTAATGTTGAACGCCAGCTTCGTAGAAATAGATAAATTACAAGTAATACTAAAATAAATGCTAATATAACTGTTTCTTCAACTTCGGTAACCGAACTGCGGATAAATCGGGTTGTGTCTATGGCTACGTTAAGTTCAAAATCTTTTGGAATTTCAGCTTTAATTTTATCTAAACGTTTATAAAATTCATCGGCAATATCAATATAATTTGCATCAGGGAGAGGAATAATACCAATACCAATCATTGGAACTCCCGATTGCCGCATAATAGTTTCTTCAATTTCGGGTCCGAGCAGTGCTTTGCCAATATCTTTAAGTCTGATAATTCTATCGCCAACGGTTTTTATTATTAAATTATCGAACTCTTCAACCGATTCAAGCTGCCCGATTGTGCGAATATTTAATTCCGAAGCATCGCCCTGAATACGCCCCGAAGGCAATTCGATATGTTCACGGTCGAAAGCCAATTTTACATCTGCAGGAGTTATATTATATGCTGCCATATTAGAAGGATCGAGCCACACACGCATTGCATATTTTTTTTCGCCCCAAATTTGAATTTGACTTACTCCAGGTATGGTTTGAATTCGCTCTTTAATATATGATGAAGCCCAATAGCTCACTTCTAAGTGGCTGCGACTGCTGCTTTGAAGCGTTACCATTATTATTGCATCGGAGTTAGCATCTGATTTTGAAACAACTGGTGGAGCAGCTAAATCTTTAGGCAAAAGTCGGCTTGCACGCGAAACTCTGTCGCGAACATCATTTGCGGCAGCTTCCATATCAATACCTAAATTAAATTCAACTGTAATAGTGCTACTTCCCATGCTACTCGACGATGTAAGCGTACGAATACCGTCAATTCCGTTAATCGATTCTTCTAAAGGTTCGGTAATTTGCGTTTCTATAACATCTGGATTAGCTCCGGAATAACCTGTAGATACTGTAATTACAGGTGGGTCAATTGCAGGATATTCACGCAATCCTAAAAAACTATAACCAACTATTCCGAAAAGAACAATCAACAGCGAAATTACAATTGTAAGAACAGGTCGTTTTATACTTATTGATGATATACTCATTGATGTAGATGTTTGAGGAGGTTATTTCTTTTTGGTGATTTTCACGGAAGAGCCTTCGCTAATTTGCATAATTCCAGTGGTTATAATTGTGTCGCCTTCTGAAATTCCATCTATAATTTGAATGCGATCGGCGGTACGAATACCACTTTTTACTAACTGTTCCTTAACTTTTCCAGATTTATATAAAAATACCTTTTGTCCTTTCAGAATTGGAATCAATGCTTCGCTTGGAATTAGCAGTGCATTTTCAGTTTTTCGTAAATTTAATTCTACTTCGGCAAACGAACCCGGAAAAATTTCTCCTTTTGGATTTGGACATTTTGCTCTTATCAACAATGAACGTGTTGTAGGGTCAATTTTAGGTTCTAATGCGTAAATATTTGCTTTATATTTTTGTTTATTTCCTTTAATAGTAAAATTAACTTCTGCATTTTGGTCTATTAGCGATGTATATTGCTCAGGAACAGAGAAATCAATCTTTACAGGATTTGTTTTTTGAATTGAAGCAACAACAACCGTAGAAGATATATATTGACCTTCGTCAACACTTTTTAAACCAATAATACCATCAAATGGAGCTTTTATTTCGGTTTTATCAATTTGTGCTTGTATTAGCTCAATGTCAGCATTCATAGATTCGAGCTGCGATAATATATTATCGTATTCCTCTTGGCTAACTCCATTTATTTGAAGTAGTTTTTGAATACGTTGCTCTTTGTCAGCAATTAATTTAAGTTGAATTTTTAACTTACGAAGTTGGGCTTGCATATCGGCATCGTTAAGTTTTACCAATAATTGACCTTTTCGTACAGCTTTACCTTCAGAAAACAATATTTTTATTACTCTACCGGCAATTTCAGGCTTTAATTGTGCTTCCATATCGGAAATTATGGTTCCTGCAGATGTAATTTTATTTTCCATAGTTTCCGACTTAACCACGTAAATGGTAACTGGTTGAGTTTTTTTATCTTTCCCTTTGCCATCTTGCTTTTTCTGCTCATCGGAACCCGAAAGCATAAAGACTTTTATTAGAACCAATACTACAACAATAACAGCTACTATTAAACTGTTTTTTATGGTTTTATTCATTTTATTTGAGTGTTATTTATCAAAAAATTGAACAACAAATGTAATGAAAATATT
>CAZRCF010000007.1:0-23035 GCA_964598505.1 uncultured Lentimicrobiaceae bacterium
TTTTTCCGCTTCAAATTTGCAAAACAACTAAAAAAACTAATCCCTCAGTTCCTCCCCTCTTAGGGGAGGTTAGGAGGGGTCTCTACTTCGCTTCTATAACACTAAAACATCTAACTCTTCAGTCCCTCCCCTCTTAGGGGAGGTTAGGTGGGGTGTAACTAAAACTTCTCACAGCAACTGTTTCCCCACTTCCTTTCCCCTTTTTACTAATTGCATCTCCTTTTAACTTTTAACTTTTACCTATTATATATGGCTAATTTTTCGGTAAAGATATTTTATACGCAAGTCATCTGATGACTTATTGAAAAATAGCAATTTATATATACGACTATGTTTTTAGTCATCTGATGACTATCTGTTTATTATAATTGTTATTGCTGATTAGAGTAAAATATAATAAATAACATTTTTTTTTATTATTTCCATTGGATTTTAAAAAAATAATAATACCTTTGCAGTCCCAAATAAAATTGGGATATAAAACATTGAACTGAAAACAAATAAAGAGGAAAATGCCTACAATTCAGCAATTAGTAAGAAAAGGGAGACAGAAGTTAGTTTACAAAAGCAAATCACCAGCGCTTGATGGTTGTCCTCAGCGACGCGGTGTTTGCGTAAGGGTTTACACTACTACACCTAAAAAACCAAACTCAGCAATGCGTAAGGTTGCCAGAGTACGTTTAACTAACGGAAAAGAAGTAAATGCTTACATACCGGGAGAAGGTCATAACTTACAAGAACACTCAATCGTAATGATTCGCGGTGGTCGTGTAAAAGATTTACCTGGTGTAAGATACCACATCATTCGCGGTGCGCTTGATACATCTGGTGTAGATGGTCGCAACCAACGAAGATCAAAATATGGCACTAAAAGGCCGAAAAAGAAATAATCGTAACATAAAAGATTAAAGGTTTTCTGAAACATGAGAAAGTCAAGACCAAAAAAAAGAATTATTCTTCCAGATCCAAAGTTTAACGATGTACTCGTTACAAAATTTGTGAATAACCTTATGCAAGAGGGGAAGAAAAATACAGCATACAAAATATTCTACGATGCAGTAGAAGTTGTAAGCGAAAAAACAAAAGAAGATGGACTAGAAGTATGGAAAAAAGCATTAACAAATGTAACTCCAGCTGTAGAAGTTCGTAGTCGTCGTATTGGTGGAGCTACATTCCAAATACCATCAGAAATACGTGCCGACCGTAAATCATCAATAGGTATGAAAAACCTTATTCTCTTTTCACGCAAACGTCACGACAAATCGATGTGCATGAAATTAGCGTCGGAGATTATGGCTGCATACAAAGAAGAAGGTGCTGCATACAAACGTAAAGAAGATATGCACCGTATGGCAGATGCTAACAAAGCATTCTCTCACTTCAAGTTCTAAAAAAAATATTTAAAAAGTTAATAATAAGGTATAATACACAAAATGAGCGAAGAATTAAAATATACAAGAAACATTGGAATAATGGCTCATATTGACGCAGGTAAAACTACTACTACCGAGCGTATTTTGTATTACACCGGAAAAAGCTACAAAATTGGTGAAGTTCACGAAGGAACTGCAACCATGGACTGGATGGTTCAAGAACAAGAACGTGGTATAACAATTACATCTGCAGCAACTACCGTATCGTGGAACTACGATAAATTAGGATATAAAATAAATATTATTGATACTCCCGGACACGTAGATTTTACTGTAGAAGTAGAACGCTCGCTTAGAGTACTTGATGGTGCAGTTGCACTATTTTGTGCTGTTGGCGGAGTTGAACCACAATCGGAAACCGTTTGGCGACAAGCTGATAAATATAAAGTGCCTCGTTTAGCTTTTGTAAATAAAATGGATAGGGCAGGAGCCGATTTTTTAAATGTTCTCGAACAAATGAAAAAACGACTTGGTGCAAACCCATTAGCTCTACAATTACCTATAGGTTCTGAAGATAGTTTTACAGGCGTTGTTGATTTAATAGACAATAAAGCATACCAATGGGACGAAAATTCTGTTGGTTCTTCTTTAGTTGAAATTCCTATGCCTGCCGATATGATTGACGAAGTTGAAGAATATCGTGTAAAGCTTATAGAAGCTGCCGCAGAACAAAACGAAGAGTTGCTGGAAAAATTTATGGAAGATACCGAATCACTATCAAGTGACGAAATTATCGAAGCAATTCGCCAAGCAACTATCGAATTAAAAATTACACCTGTTTTTTGTGGTTCTGCCTTTAAAAATAAAGGAGTTCAACGATTACTTGATGGCGTAATTAGATTTTTACCAAGTCCGATGGATAAACCAGCAGTTACTGGTATAAATCCAAAAACAGAAAAAGAAGAGGTTCGTAATGCTAACGCAAAAGAACCTTTTGCTGCTCTTGCATTTAAAATTGCCACCGATCCTTACGTTGGAAGAATTTGTTTTTTCCGCGTATATTCAGGCAGACTTGATGCAGGTTCAATTATTTTAAATAGCACTTCGGAAAAAAAAGAGAGAATTTCACGATTAATTCAAATGCACGCAAATAAACAAAATCCTATCGATTTTATCGAAGCAGGCGATATTGGTGTTGCAATTGGATTTAAAGATATTAGAACAGGCGATACTTTATGTGATGAAAAACATCCAATAATTCTCGAAAAAATTATTTTTCCTGAGCCTGTAATCAATATAGCTATTGAACCTAAAACAAAAGACGACCTTGAGAAACTATCTTTAGCACTACATAAACTTGCTGAAGAAGATCCTACATTTACAGTAAGAACAGATGAAATTTCGGGACAAACCATTATTAGTGGTATGGGCGAACTTCATTTAGATATTCTTATCGATAGATTAAAAAGAGAATTTAAAGTAGAATGTAATCAAGGGCAACCACAAGTTGCTTATCGCGAAGCAATTACATCAGCTACTAAACACCGCGAAGTATATAAAAAACAATCGGGTGGTAGAGGAAAATTTGCAGACATAAGTTTTGAAATTTCTCCTGTAGATGAAAATGTTGTTGGACTTCAATTTATTGATGAAATTAAAGGCGGAAATATTCCAAAAGAATTTATTCCTTCGATACAAAAAGGTTTTAGAAATGCAATTGTAAATGGTCCACTTGCCGGCTATCCACTTGAAGGAGTTAAAGTTCGATTAATAGACGGTTCATTTCATAATGTGGATTCAGATGCACTTTCATTTGAAATTTGTGCAAGTATCGCATTTAAAGAATCATGCAAAAAAGTTAGTAAAGTTTTACTAGAACCTATTATGAAAGTTGAAGTAAATACTCCAACAGATTATGTGGGAAATATTACCGGCGACTTAAATAGAAGAAGAGCAATAGTTGAAAATATTGAATTACGAATTGGAAGTCAGTTAATTCATGCTAAAGTTCCACTTTCCGAAATGTTTGGTTACGTTACCAATTTACGTACCTTATCATCGGGAAGAGCAAGTTCAACTATGGAATTTTCGCATTATGCAACAACACCGGATAGCATAGCTAAGGCTGTTTTAGAAAATGGTAAATAACCAAAGTAAACATAAATAATAATAAAGTGAGTCAGAGAATTAGAATTAAATTAAAATCGTACGATCATAGCTTAGTTGATAAATCAGCTGAAAAAATCGTAAAGACCGTAAAAACAGCGGGAGCTGTAGTTAATGGTCCGATACCGCTGCCTACACACAAAAGAATCTTCACAGTTAACAGAGCGACATTTGTTAACAAGAAGTCAAGAGAACAATTTGAGCTTTCAACTTACAAACGCATCCTCGACATTTATAGCACAACGTCGAAAACAATTGATGCACTAATGAAACTTGAATTACCTAGTGGCGTTGAAGTAGAGATTAAAGTGTGAGTTTAAGTATCGTTTAGTATAAACAGTTAAACAAAAAAAGAAAAATGTCAGGATTAATTGGCAAGAAAATCGGAATGACTAGCATATTTGATGCCTCTGGGAAAAATGTCTCATGCACAGTTATAGAAGCTGGTCCTTGTGTAGTAACACAAGTTCGCTCGCTGGAAAAAGATGGCTACGAAGCTATCCAGCTAGCTTATGATGAGAAGAAGGAAAAAAACACTAACGCCCCCTTAAAAGGTCACTTTGCAAAAGCAAACACTACTCCAAAAAGAATTATGATGGAATTTACTCGCTTTGAAGCTGAACATCGTAAGTCTTATGGACAAACTTTTGGAGTTGAGATTTTTGAAGAAGGCGAATATGTTGATGTTTCCGGAATTTCAAAAGGAAAAGGATTTCAAGGTGTTGTAAAAAGACACGGTTTTCATGGTGTTGGTGGACAAACTCACGGACAACATAACCGTTTAAGAGCACCAGGTTCACTTGGAGCCTCATCTTATCCTTCAAGAGTTATGAAAGGTTTACGCATGGGCGGTAGAATGGGTACTGATAAGAAAAAAGTTATCAACCTTGTAATACTAAAACTTATCCCAGAACAAAATCTTATAGTTGTTAAAGGTTCCGTACCAGGAGCAAAAGGTTCATATTTAAAAATTGAAAGATGGAGTTAAAAGTTTATAAAATAGACGGTAGCGAATCAACTAAAACCAAAGTTTTAGATGAAGCAATTTTCAATGTTGAACCTAATGACCATGCAATTTGGCTTGATGTAAAACACATTTTAGCTAATGGCAGACAAGGAACACATTGTTCAAAAGAGAAATCTACAGTATCTGGAAGTACACGTAAGTTGAAAAAACAAAAAGGTACTGGTGGAGCACGTTCGGGAAGCATCAAATCTCCATTATTTCCAGGAGGCGCTCGAGCATTTGGTCCTCAACCACGCGATTATAGTTTTAAATTAAATAAAAAAGTGAAACGTTTAGCTCGTTTCTCTGCTTTAACTTATAAACTAAAAGAAAACAAAATTTTCGTAGTAGAAGATTTTAGCTTTGAAACACCAAAAACAAAAAATCTTATCGATATATTGAATAATTTCAATCTTGTTGATAAAAAAACACTTTTTGTTGTAAGTGAATCAAATAAAAACGTATATTTGTCATCTCGAAATTTAAAGAAAGCAAAAACTGTAAATGCAACAGATTTAAATACTTACGATATTTTAAATGCAAATACAATAATGTTTTTAGAAAGTTCGATAGAAAATATCAATAATTTGAACTCGAACGAAGAATAATAATTATTAACAAAACGGCGATGAACACTATTATTAAGCCCCTTATCACAGAAAAAATGACCGCAGCAGGAGAAAAAAATAGCTGTTACGGCTTTGTGGTAGATAGAAAGGCCAATAAATATCAAATTAAAAATGCTATTGAAGAGCTTTATCAAGTAAAAGTTGAAGCTGTAAACACTTTAGTACAACGTGGAAAAAGAACTGCTCGTAATACAAAAGCAGGATACATTGTTGGAAGAAAAAGTACTTTCAAAAAAGCAATAGTAAAGATAAAAGATGGTCAAATAATTGATTTTTATAGCAATATTTAAGTAAATGGCTCTAAAGAAATTCAACCCAGTAACCCCCGGACAGCGCTTTAAATTAATTAGCACTTTCGACGATATTACCGCATCAACACCAGAAAAGAGCTTATTAGCTCCTATTAAAAGGTCTGGCGGTAGAAATAATACGGGGAAAATGACAATGAGATACATTGGTGGTGGACACAAAAAAATGTATCGTATTATTGATTTTAAGAGAGATAAAGATGGTATTCCTGCAACAGTTAAAACTGTTGAGTATGATCCAAATCGCTCAGGTCGTATATCATTAGTTGTATATGCTGATGGAGAAAAACGTTATATCGTTGCTCCACATGGTATTCAAGTAAACCAAGTTATACATACCGGAGCAGGTGTTTCACCGGATTTAGGAAACACACTTTATTTATCTGAAATTCCCTTCGGAACAATAATCCACAATATTGAACTACGTCCCAGTCAAGGTGCAAAAATGGCACGCAGTGCAGGTTCTTATGCTCAATTACTCTCTCGTGATGGTAAATATGCAATAATTAAAATGCCTTCAGGAGAAACACGTATGATTTTGAATACTTGCAAAGCAACAATAGGTATGGTTTCTAACGTAGAACACAACTTAGAAGTTTCTGGTAAAGCAGGTAGATCACGTTGGCAAGGACGTCGTCCTAGAGTACGTGGAGTTGTAATGAATCCAGTAGATCACCCAATGGGTGGTGGTGAAGGTCGTTCTTCCGGTGGTCATCCACGCTCTCGTAAAGGTATTCCTTCAAAAGGATATAAGACAAGAGCTCCAAAGAACAGATCAAACAGGTATATAATTGAAAGTAGAAAAAAATAACGATAAAGGAAAAAATATATGAGCCGTTCGTTAAAAAAAGGACCGTATGTACATTATAAGCTCGAAAAACGAGTATTAGAAGCACAAAACAGCAGCAAAAAGGGCACCATAAAAACATGGTCTCGTGCCTCAATGATTACCCCAGATTTTGTTGCTCAAACCATTGCAGTGCATAACGGCAATAAATTTATCCCCGTATATGTTACAGAAAATATGGTAGGACACAAATTAGGAGAATTTGCACCTACACGTATCTTCAGGGGACACGCAGGAAATAAAGATAAAGGCAAAAAATAAGAAAATAACAACAAAATGGGAGCACGTAAACGTTTAAGAGCCGAAGCTACTAAAGAAGCCAAAAAAGATACTTATATGGCTCGATTGGTAAACAATCCATCTTCGCCTAGAAAAACCAGATTGATGGCCGATCTTATAAGAGGTATGAGCGCAGAAAAAGCTTTGAATGTGTTAAAATTTAGCAGCAAAGAATCTGCAGTTAAATTACGCAAACTTCTTTTATCTGCTATTGCTAATTGGCAACAGAAAAATGAAGGCACACGATTAGAAGACGCTAACTTATATGTAAAAGAGATATTTGTTGACGGCGGAACTATGCTGAAAAGAATTCACACTGCACCACAAGGTCGTGCATACAGAGTGAGAAAACGCTCAAACCACGTTACATTAATCATAGACAGTAAAAATTAAAGTAAATGGGACAAAAAGTAAATCCAATAGGACTTAGACTCGGTATTATTAGAGGTTGGGAATCAAACTGGTTCGGTGGTAATGATTTTAGCACTAAATTAGTAGAAGATTTTAAAATCAGACAATATTTAAACGCCCGTCTACAAAAATCAGGTATCTCTAAAATATTTATCGAAAGAACTTTAAAACTTGTAACTGTTACAATAAACACTGCTCGTCCAGGTTTAATTATTGGAAAAGGTGGTCAAGAAGTTGATAAATTAAAAGAAGAGCTTAAAAAAATTACCAACAAAGAAATACAAATAAATATTTCTGAAATTAAACGCCCTGAAATTGATGCAGCATTAGTAGCACAAAATATTGCAAAACAAATCGAAGGACGTATTTCTTATCGTAGAGCCGTAAAAACTTCTATAGCAGCTACTATTCGTAGTGGTGGCGAAGGAATTAAGGTATCGATATCAGGACGTGTAGGTGGCGCCGAAATGGCTCGTAGTGAGCATTTTAAAGAAGGACGTACACCTTTACATACACTCCGCGCCGACATAGACTATGCATTAGCTGAAGCACATACTACCTACGGTCGTATTGGTGTGAAAGTTTGGATATGCAAAGGACTTGTATATGGGAAAAAAGACCTCTTTACAGGAGGTGCAGAATTTAAAGAAGGTAAACCTGCTCAACAAAATAGCAAGAGACCTCAAAGACGTAGAAAGTAACCGACAAAGTTAAATCGAATATCGAATGTTACAACCAAAGAAAACAAAATACAGAAAGCAGCAAAAAGGCAGAATGAAAGGAAATGCAAAACGTGGAAGCGAAATCGCTTTTGGCTCATTTGCAATTAAATCCTTAGAATCATGCTGGATGACAGGTCGTCAGATAGAAGCTGCACGTCAGGCAATGACCCGTTATATGAAAAGAGAGGGTCAATCATGGATTAGAGTTTTTCCGGATAAGCCTGTTACAAAAAAACCTGCCGAAGTTCGTATGGGTAAAGGTAAAGGTGCACCCGAATTATTCGTTGCACGCGTATCTCCAGGAAGAATATTATTCGAAGCAGAAGGAGTTCCATTGGCAATTGCTAAAGAAGCATTGCGATTAGCAGCTCAAAAACTACCTGTTACAACTTCATTTGTTGTAAGAAGAGATTATATAGAAGAAACAATCTAACGTAGTAAGATGAAACAAAGCGAAATAAACGAGCTTTCAACGAACGATATCCTTGAAAGATTAGAGGAGGAAAAGAAACAGCTTATTAAATTAAAAATCAATCATGCTGTTACTCCTATCGAGAACCCAAATAAAATAACAGAGTACCGAAAAACCATTGCCCGAATTAAAACTGAAATTCGCAAACGCGAAATTCAAAATTCACTAAAGGCAGAATAAAAACAGAAACCTTATATGGAACGAAATTTAAGAAAAGTAAGGGAAGGTGTCGTAGTTAGCAATAAAATGCAAAAAACTATCGTAGTTCAAGTTGAAAGAAAACTTAAACACGCGAAATACGGAAAGTTTTTAAAGAAAACTACTAAATTTGCAGCTCATGACGAAACCAATGACTGTAATATAGGCGATACAGTACGTATTATGGAAACCAGACCTTTAAGTAAGAGCAAGCGCTGGAGATTAGTAGAAATTATTGAAAGAGCTAAGTAATTATGATACAACAAGAATCAAGATTAAGAGTAGCCGACAATAGCGGCGCAAAAGAAGTTTTGTGCATTAGGGTACTTGGCGGTACAAAGAAAAGATACGCCTCAGTAGGCGATAAAATAATTGTAACTATCAAAGATGCCATACCCTCAGGCACAGTAAAAAGAGGTACTGTTTCAAAAGCAGTTATCGTTAGAACAAAAAAAGAAGTACGTCGTAAAGATGGAACCTACATTCGTTTCGATGATAATGCTTGTGTACTTCTTACTGCCACCGAAGAATTACGTGGAACACGTATTTTTGGACCCGTTGCACGTGAATTACGTGACAAACAATTTATGAAAATAGTATCGTTAGCACCTGAAGTGCTATAATTTAGTAAGAGTAAAAAAAAAATATATGTGCGCTAAATTGCATGTTAAAAAAGGAGATACGGTAAAAGTATTATCCGGTAATTCAAAAGGAACAACCGGAAAAATCCGTAAAGTAGAAGTTTCAAAACTTCGAGCTA
The DNA here is from genome assembly GCA_964598505.1 of uncultured Lentimicrobiaceae bacterium. GTDB lineage: Bacteria > Bacteroidota > Bacteroidia > Bacteroidales > WCHB1-69 > CAZRCF01. Next base: position 9,172 of record CAZRCF010000007.1, read on the forward strand.
TTGTTGAAGGAGTGAATATGATAACTAAACACGCCAAACCTAATGCTAAACAGCCTCAAGGTGGTATGCTTAAAATGGAAGCTCCAATAAATATTTCAAACCTTATGGTTGTTGACTCAAAAGGTATTGCAACAAGAACCGGACGCCGTATAAATTCCGAAGGAAAGTTAGTACGTTATTCCAAAAAAAGCGGAGAGGAGATTAAATAATGGAATATTCACCAAGACTCAAAGATAAATATTATCAAGAGATAATCCCCGCACTAACCAAAGAATATCAGTTTAAAACTGTAATGCGGGTTCCAAAATTGGAAAAAATTTGCCTTAATCAACGTTTAGGTTCTGCTATTGCCGATAAAAAAATTCTCGATGCAGGTATCCTTGAAATGACAACAATATCAGGACAAAAAGCTGTGCCTACAAAATCTAAAAAAGATATTTCTAACTTTAAACTTAGAAAAGGTATGCCTATTGGTGTTCGTGTTACGCTTCGCGGCGATAAAATGTACGAATTTCTTGATAGATTAGTTTCAGTTGCTATACCTCGTATTCGCGACTTTAAAGGCATAAACGATAAAGGATTTGATGGCAGAGGCAACTATTCATTAGGAGTTACTGAGCAAATTATTTTCCCAGAACTTGAAATTGATAAAATTGCCAAAATTAATGGTTTGGATATCACATTTGTAACTACAGCTAAGTCTGATTCAGAATGTATGTCCTTACTTAAACAATTTGGATTACCGTTTAAAAATCAAAAACTATAATAAATGGCTAAAGAATCAATAAAAGCTAGGGAATTAAAAAGAGAACAAATGGTTGAAAAATTTGCAGCCAAACGTTCAGCCCTAAAAAAAGCAGGAGATTATCTTGGTTTGCAAAAATTACCTTATAATGCAAACCCTATTAGAAAACATAATCGCTGTATGTTAACAGGTCGTCCAAAAGGATACATGAGATTATTCGGAGTTTCCCGTATAAATTTCAGAGAAATGGCATCTCAAGGACTAATTCCTGGAGTTAAAAAAGCAAGTTGGTAATAAACAAATATTTATAAAAAAATGTATACCGATCCGATATCAGATTACTTGACCAGAATAAGAAATGCCGTGATGGCTAATCATAGGATGGTGGAAGTACCTACTTCAAACTTAAAAAAGGAAATTACCAAAATTTTGTTTGAAAAAGGATATATCCTTAATTATAAATTTGAGGATGACAAACACCCTGGAAATATTAAAATAGCGTTGAAATATCATCCTGTTAACAAACAGTCGGCTATTTTAAAATTGGAACGAATTAGTAAACCCGGACTTAGAAGATATTCTTCTGCCGAAGAACTACCTCGTGTATTAAATGGTTTAGGGATAGCAATTATCTCTACATCAAAAGGTCTTATGACCGATAAGGAAGCACGCCTGAACCACATTGGCGGAGAAGTTATTTGTTATATTAGCTAAAAGGAGGAAAAAAATTATGTCAAGAATTGGAAAACTTCCTATAAAACTCCCACAAGGTGTTCAAATTATAGTTAATGAAAAAAATAATGTTACCGTTAAAGGTCCATTAGGCGTACTTACTCAAGATGTTGACCCATGCATTACCTTAGAGGTAAATGATGACGTATTAACATTAGTACGCCATACAGAACAACAACGTCATAAAGCTATGCACGGTTTATATCGCGCTTTAGTTTTTAATATGGTAAAAGGTGTATCCGAAGGATTTACTATTGTTCAAGAAGTTGTAGGTGTTGGTTTTAAAGCTACCGCTGAAGGACAAAACCTCGACTTAGCTCTTGGATATTCTCACAACATTATTTTTCAGTTACCTAATGAAATAAAAGTTGAAACAACCGCTGAGAAAGGTAAAGTGCCAACAATTATCCTAAAAAGTATTGATAAACAATTAATAGGACAAGTTGCTGCAAAAATCCGTTCATACCGCAAACCTGAACCATACAAAGGAAAAGGTATCCGTTTCCAAGGTGAAGTACTTCGCAAAAAAGCGGGTAAATCTGCTGAGAAAAAATAATTTATTAGGTAAACGATTAAATACCAAAGAGAAATGGCAATTAAAAATAAAAAAGAATTCAGAAGAATTCGCATCAAATACAGAATACGTAAAATTGTTAAAGGATGCCCTGAACAACCACGTTTATCTGTGTTTAGAAGCAACAAACAAATATATGCTCAAATTATTGATGATACTTGCGGAAATACTATTCTTGCAACATCATCTGCCCTTCCAGCAATTGCAGAAGCTAAAGTTACAAAGTCGGAAAAAGCTAAATTAGTAGGAAAAACTATAGCCGAAATTGCAATTGAAGCTGGAATTAAAACCGTTACTTTCGATAGAAACGGTTATTTATATCATGGTCGAGTTAAATCTTTAGCCGAAGGTGCTAGAGAAGGTGGTTTAATATTCTAATTATAAGCTATGCCAAACGTAAACGTTAAAAGAGTAAAATCAAGCGATATTGAATTTAAAGATCGTTTAGTAAGTATCCAACGTGTAACAAAAGTAACTAAGGGTGGACGAACATTCAGTTTTTCAGCCATAGTTGTTGTTGGAAACGAAAACGGTGTTGTTGGACACGGTCTGGGTAAAGCGAAAGAAGTTACCTCCGCTATTGCAAAAGGTATCGATGATGCTAAGAAAAACCTAATTAAAGTTCCAGTATTAAAAGGAACAATACCTCACGAACAAATAGGTAGATATAGCGGTGCGAACATTTTTCTGAAACCTGCTGCTCCAGGTACTGGTGTAATTGCCGGTGGTGCAATGCGTGCAGTGCTCGAAAGTGTTGGAATTAAAGACGTACTTGCTAAATCAAAAGGTTCATCAAACCCTCACAGTGTAGTAAAAGCTACTATTAATGCTCTTGCTCAAATGAGAGATGCTTATACAGTTGCTCAACTTAGAGGAATTGATATGAACAAAGTATTTAATGGTTAAAAATTAAGCTTTTCGTAGAAATTGTTGTTAATGTGCAAATTATTATTTAATTTTGCATACTTTTTTAGAACATTTAAAAAATAATTAGTGATGCAAAAATATAAAATCACTCAAGTAAAAAGTGGTATCGACCGTCCGGAAAGGCAAAAACGTACTTTAGTTGCATTAGGGATAACTCGAATGAACAGACCAATTGAGGTTGAAGGAACTCCCCAAATAATGGGAATGATAAATAAAGTAATGCACCTTATTAAGGTCGAAGAATTATAGTTGTTAATGAATTTAAGAAAATTATAATATGAATTTAAATAATCTTAAACCCGCAGTTGGCTCTACAAAAGTTAATAAGAGGTTAGGTCGTGGTCAAGGTTCTGGAGGCGGTGGAACTGCCACCAGAGGACATAACGGTGCGAAATCTCGTTCGGGTTATAGTCAGAAAAAAGGTTTTGAAGGTGGTCAAATGCCACTTTATAGAAGGGTGCCTAAAGGCGGTTTTAAAAATATTAATAGAATAGAATATACCGCTATTAATCTTTCTGTTCTTCAAAGACTTCATGAAGAATTAGGAATAAACATCTTTACATTTGATGTTTTTCGTAATCATGGACTAATTGGAAAAAATGAAATAGTAAAAATTCTTGCTAACGGAGAATTAAAAGCTAAAATTGAAGTTGTAGCTCATGGGTTCTCCCAAAAAGCTATTGAAGCAATTGAAGCTTTAGGTGGTGTAGCAACTAAAATCTAAATCGAATGAAACGACTGATTGAAACTATAAAAAATATCTACCGAATAGAGGATCTTCGCAAAAGAATAATATATACACTTGGTGTTATATTAATATATCGCTTAGGTTCTTATATTGTACTACCAGGTATAGATGCAAATATGCTCACAGATTTCCAGCAAAATTCCCAAGAAGGACTTTTAGGCTTACTTGATATGTTTTCTGGAGGTGCTTTCTCTCAAGCCTCAATTTTTGCTTTGGGAATTATGCCCTATATTTCTGCTTCTATCGTTGTTCAGTTATTGGGTATGGCAATTCCATATTTCCAACGACTACAGAAAGAAGGAGAAAGTGGTCGTAAGAAAATCAATCAGATTATTCGCTGGCTAACAGTTATTGTTACTGGATTACAAGCGCCTGCTTATATTACAAATATTGTTAGTCAAATGCCAACTCAAGCATTTTATCCTTTTGTTCCCGATGGTACAATATCTTCAATGTTCTTTATTACAGCTGGTATATCGTTAGTTATGGGAACCATGTTTGTAATGTGGCTCGGCGAGAAAATTACAGATAAAGGAATTGGAAATGGTATTTCATTAATAATTATGATAGGTATTATTGCTCGTTTACCATTTGCTCTTTTCGGAGAATTTGCTTCTCGTATGGAAGAACAAGGTGGAGGACTTGTAGTATTTATATTGGAACTTGCAATTTTAGTAGGAATTATATTAGTTTGTATATTATTAGTACAAGGAACCCGAAAAATTCCTGTACAATATGCAAAACGTATAGTTGGAAATAAACAATATGGTGGTGTTCGCCAGTATTTACCATTAAAAGTTAATGCTGCAGGTGTTATGCCAATTATTTTTGCTCAAGCAATTATGTTTTTACCATTAACATTGCTTTCATTCTCAAACTCCGAAAGTATGTCGGGAATTGCAGCCGCTTTTGCCGATTTTAATGGGTTTACATACAATATTACTTTTGCAATTATGATAATATTGTTTACATATTTCTATACTGCAATAACTATTAACCCTAATCAAATTGCTGATGATATGAAGAAAAATGGCGGTTTTGTTCCCGGAGTAAAACCCGGTAAAAGAACTGCTGAATTTATTGATAATGTTATGTCGCGTATTACTTTACCTGGATCAATGTTCCTTGCTTTCGTTGCAATTATGCCAGCGATAGTAAGATTATTTGGTGTTAATACTCAATTTGCTCAATTTTATGGTGGTACTTCTCTTTTAATTTTAGTTGGTGTTGTATTAGATACACTTCAACAAATTGAAAGTCATTTGTTAATGCGTCATTACGATGGTTTAACAAAATCCGGTAGAATTAAAGGTCGTTCATCAACAGGATTTTAAATTGACTCATTTTTTTAACACAAATATAAAAACTGATTCAGAAATCAAATTAATACGAGAAAGTTCTTTGCTTGTTGGAAAAACTTTAGCTGAGGTTGCACTCAACATTAAACCTGGTGTAAGCACTATGCAATTAAATAATATTGCCGAAACTTACATAAGAGATAATGGAGCAATTCCCTCATTTAAAGGATATAATGGTTTCCCTGCTACTCTATGTATATCAATTAACGATCACATAGTTCACGGAATTCCTAGTAACACAATAATTAATGATGGTGATATCGTTTCGGTTGATTGTGGTGTTATTAAAAATGGTTATCATGGTGATTATGCTTATACATTTGCTATTGGAAATGTAAAAGAAGAAATCATAAAATTACTAAAGATAACAAAGGAATCATTATATAAAGGAATAGAAAAAGCTATTTCTGGAAATAGAACCGGTGATATTGGATATGCAATACAAAATCATGTTGAATCGTACGGTTATTCGGTTGTTAGAGAATTGGTAGGACATGGTATTGGAAAATCATTACACGAAAAACCCGAAGTTCCTAACTATGGACAGAAAGGCTCAGGTGCTAAACTAAAAAACGGAATGGTAATATGTATTGAACCAATGATTAATTTAGGTAAAAGAAATATTATTATGGAAAAAGATGGATGGACAGTTAGAACCGCTGATGGAAAACCATCGGCACACTACGAGCACCAAATTGTAATTAGAGACAATAAAGCAGAAATATTATCAACTTACGAATATATTGAACAATCGTTAAACATAAATATATAAATGGCAAAGCAATTAATAATACAACAAGACGGAACAGTGTTAGAATCTTTAGGGAATGCAATGTTTCGAGTTGAACTTGAAAATGGGCACATAATTACAGCTCATATTTCAGGAAAAATGCGAATGCATTATATAAAAATATTACCGGGTGATAGAGTTCAAATTGAAATGTCGCCTTATGATTTGTCGAAAGGAAGAATAACATTTAGGTATAAGTAAAAAATAGAAAAAATGAAAGTAAGAGCATCGGTTAAAAAAAGATCTGATGATTGCAAAATTGTAAGACGTAAAGGTGTTGTTTTTGTGATAAACAAAAAAAACCCTAAGTTCAAACAACGTCAAGGTTAATAAAAATAATAGTAATAACCAAATAAAGGATAATAAATTATATGGCAAGAATTGCTGGTATAGATTTACCTAAAAACAAACGAGGAGAAATCGGACTGACCTATATCTTTGGTATAGGCAAAAGCACAGCCCGCAAAATTTTAGCACAAGCTGGCGTCAACTTTGATAAAAAAGTACAAGATTGGAATGATGATGAGTTATCATCCATTCGTGGAATTATCGGAGAAATAAAAGTAGAAGGTGCCCTGCGCTCTGAAGTGCAAACAAACATTAAACGATTAATGGATATCGGATGCTATCGTGGTATTCGCCATCGTTTAGGTTTACCACTACGTGGACAAAGCACAAAGAATAATGCTAGAACCCGTAAAGGGAAAAGAAAGACAGTTGCTAACAAGAAAAAAGCAACTAAATAGTAATTAACAGTTGAACAGAGAGAGAAATCATTCGCATTATGGCAAAAACTACTAAAGTTACAAAGAAAAGAGTTGTTAAAATAGAAGCAACTGGTAGAGCTTATGTATCTGCAACCTTTAATAATATTATTGTATCTCTAACCAACAATGAAGGTCAAGTTATTTCATGGTCTTCTGCTGGTAAAATGGGCTTTCGTGGATCAAAAAAGAATACACCTTATGCAGCACAAATGGCTGCACAAGATTGTTCTAAAGTAGCCTACGACTTAGGTTTAAGAAGAGTAAAAGTATTCGTAAAAGGTCCTGGCTCAGGTCGTGAATCTGCAATAAGAACTATCCATGCTGCTGGAATTGAAGTTTCAGAAATCATGGACGTTACACCTCTTCCACACAATGGATGTCGTCCACCGAAACGCAGAAGAGTATAATTAATTAATTAAAGAACAAAAAGAAAAACTTGAATATATGGCAAGATATATAGGTCCAAAGACAAGAATTGCCCGTAAGTTCCGTGAACCAATTTACGGTCCGGACAAATATTTTGAAAAGAAAAACTATCCACCGGGCCAACATGGTCAATCGAGAAAAAGAGGAAAAGTTTCAGAATATGGCATCCAACTTTTGGAAAAACAAAAAGCAAAATATACTTATGGTATATTAGAACGTCAGTTCAGAAAAATATTTGATCACGCATCACGAATGAAAGGTCGTACCGGTGATAACCTTCTAAAATTGATAGAAGCTCGTCTTGATAACGTAGTATATCGTTTAGGAATTGCTCCTACTCGTGCTGCTGCTCGTCAATTAGTTTCTCATCGTCATATCACAGTTAATGGTTCAGTAGTGAATATAGCTTCATGTCAGGTTAAAGCCGGTGATGTTATATCAGTTCGTGAAAAATCAAAATCACTTGAAGTAATTACTGATGCTATTGGAACTCGTGCTAACAGCAAGTTCCCATGGTTAGAGTGGGATTTGAATACTTTGTCAGGAACTTTTATCAGCTATCCTGAGCGTGAAATGATTCCAGAAAATATCAAAGAACAATTGATAGTTGAGTTGTACTCGAAATAATCATTGAATTTTTAAAAAAAAGGATATACATGGCAATATTAACATTTCAAAAACCAGATATGGTCATTATGCTTGAAGCAAATGACAAACATGGATTTTTTGAATTCCGTCCGCTTCAACCCGGTTACGGTATAACTATCGGAAATGCTTTGAGAAGAGTCCTTTTGTCTTCACTTGAAGGTTATGCAATTACATCTATTAAAATAGAGGGAGTTGAACAAGAATTTTCTACAATTAAAGGTGTTATTGAAGATGTTACCGACATCGTTTTAAATCTAAAACAAGTTAGATTTAAAAATCAAATTGATACCGTAACTAACGAAAAAGTTGTTATAACTATTGGTGGACAAGAAGTTTTTAAAGCTGGTGACCTAAATAAATTTCTAAATAGTTTTCAAGTATTGAATCCTGAATTAGAAATTTGTCACTTAGAACCTAACGTTAAATTGATAATTGAACTTACAATTGATAAAGGGCGTGGGTATGTAACAGCTGAAGAAAACAGAACTCTACACAGTGGAATTGGTGTTATCGTTATGGATTCGATACATACACCTATTCGTAACGTGAAATATGTTATCGATAACTTTAGAGTTGAACAAAAAACTGATTTCGAGAAATTGATTCTGGAAATTACAACTGATGGATCAATTCACCCAAAAGAAGCACTAAAAGAAGCCGCAAAAATTTTAATTCAACACTTTATGCTATTCTCTGATGAAAGATTTTCATTTGAGTTAGAAGAAAAAGAGATGGATGAAGAATTTGATGAAACTTCATTGCATATTCGTCAATTGCTTAAAGCAAAACTTACCGATTTAGATTTATCGGTTAGAGCATTAAATTGCCTAAAAGCTGCTGATGTTGAAACACTGGGAGATTTGGTTTCATATCATAAAAATGATCTTTTGAAATTTAGAAATTTCGGAAGAAAATCACTAAACGAACTTGAAGACTTAGTTAAATCTAAAAACCTTGAGTTCGGAATGAATATATCAAAATATAAATTAGATAAGGATTAAGAATAATGAGACACGGTAAGAAAGTAAACCATTTAAGTAGAACAGCTTCACATCGCAGCGCTATGTTATCTAATATGGCATCTTCACTCATTTTGCACAAACGTATTGCTACTACAGTAGCTAAAGCAAAAGCACTTCGTAAATACGTTGAGCCTCTTATTAATAGAGGAAAAGATGATTCTACTCAATCAAGAAGATTAGTTTTTAGTTATTTACAAGATAAATTTGCAGTAACTGAATTGTTCCGCGATATTTCAGTTAAAATTGCAGACCGTCCGGGTGGATATACTCGTATTTTACGCACTGGGAAACGCCTTGGCGATAACGCCGAAATGTGTATTATTGAGTTAGTTGATTATAATGAAGCTTATTCAACATCAAAATCAGATGCTAAAGCTACTAAATCAAGAACACGTCGTAGTGCTAAAAAAACGGAAACTGTTGCAGTAGCTAAACCAATAGCTCCTAAAGAGATAATTGCTGAAGAAGTTATTACAGAAGAAGTAGTTGCCGAAGAAGTTATAGCTGAAGAAACAACCACTGAAGAAGTTATTTCAGAAGAAGTTACTAATGAAGAAACTCCTAAAGAAGAAACTGAAACAAAAGAATAATTCATAGTTTTCTACATAAAAAAACGGATTAAGTTTCATTACTTAATCCGTTTTTTGTATTTTTGTGCTAATTTAATTAAATAAAATATTTTATTATGAGTGCTATTGTAAATGTATTTGCACGACAAATCCTCGATTCTAGAGGTAATCCAACTGTAGAAGTTGATGTAATGACTCAAAATGGCTTAGTAGGACGTGCTGCTGTTCCTTCGGGTGCCTCTACCGGTGCATTAGAAGCTATAGAACTTCGCGACAACGATAAAAAGTATTATATGGGCAAAGGAGTTTTAAATGCTGTTCAAAACGTAAATAATGTTATAGCAGAAGAACTTCGTGGACTATTTGTTACCGATCAAGCTGAAATTGATGCCAAAATGATTGAAGTTGATGGCACACCAAATAAATCGAAACTTGGTGCTAATGCTATTTTAGGAGTTTCTATGGCATGTGCTTCGGCTGCGGCTCAAGAAACAGGGCAACCATTGTTTAAATATTTAGGCGGAGTTAATGCCAAAACTCTCCCAATTCCGATGATGAATATTATTAACGGTGGCTCGCATGCCGATAATAGTGTTGATTTTCAAGAGTTTATGATTATGCCAGCAGGTGCATCATGTTTTAGCGATGCTCTTCGTATGGGTGTTGAAGTTTTTCATAATTTAAAATCGGTTTTAAAAGACAAAGGTCTTTCAACTAATGTTGGCGATGAAGGTGGTTTTGCACCAAATTTAAAGTCGAACGACGAAGCTTGTGAACTTATTTTAAAAGCTATCGAAAAAGCAGGATATAAACCGGGTGTTGATGTTTTTCTCGCTTTAGACCTCGCTTCTTCAGAGTTTTACAACGAAAAAGAAAAAATGTACCATCTTAAATGGTCGAGTGGTGAAAAATTAACTTCATCGCAAATGGTTGATTTCTTGAAAAACTGGACAAATAAATATCCAATTATTTCAATTGAAGATGGTATGGCTGAAAACGACTGGGACGGTTGGAAACTTCTTACCGAAGCAATTGGTAAAAAAGTTCAACTTGTTGGCGATGACTTGTTTGTAACAAATACCTCTATTTTTAAAGAGGGAATTAAAAAAGGAGTTGCAAACTCAATATTAATAAAATTAAATCAAATAGGTACAGTTACCGAAACTATTGATGCAATTGATATGGCTTATAGAAATGGTTATACTGCAATAGCAAGCCATCGTTCGGGCGAAACTGAAGATACTTTCCTTGCCGATTTATCGGTTGCATTAAATACCGGAATGATTAAAACCGGTTCGGCAAGCCGTACCGATAGAATTGCTAAATACAACCAATTATTACGTATTGAAGAATTATTAGGCGATACTGCTCAGTTTTTAGGAAAAGGATTTAAGTATTTGAATGTTTAAAATTGCTTTTCTTAGATAAATTTTAAAATTAAAGGTTCTGTTTCAGAATATTAAGGATATTGGTTTTGAAATTCTATACTTCAACAAGTTCAATGTGGCAGTTATATAAAGCAACCTATCGTATTGTCAGGCTGAGCTTGTCGAAGCCCCCATGTTGAAATATACATACTTCGACAAGCTCAGTATGACAATCTTACTTCGACAAGCTAAGTGTGAAAGACTTACTGTGACTGGCTCAGTGTAGCAGTTTTATTAATAAATTTCAAAAATAAAACATTGTTATTAAATAGAACCAGATTAAATAATGAAAACTATAAGTTAAAAAATATATTTGGTTTTAAAACTTGGATAAAGATATCGGAATGATAAAAAATAAATTATGATAAAAAAAGTAGGTATTAATGGTTTTGGGCGAATTGGAAAAGTTGTTTTCCGTTTACTTCAAAATAATCCTAAAATAAAAGTTGTAGGTATTAACGATCCAATGGATATTGATACTTTGGTTTACCTGCTTAAATACGATACAATTCATGGGAGGTTTGATGGTAGTGTTACAAAAACCAATGGTGGAATTGTTGTAAATAATCAATTTATTCCTATCAGCTGTGAACTTAATCCCGAAAATATTCCTTGGGAAAAGTGGGAAGCAGATTATGTTATTGAATCATCGGGTTTATTTACTACAAAAACGAAATTAGAAAAACATATAAAAGCTGGTGCAAAAAAAGTTATTCTTTCATGTCCAACAAACGATGTAAATATTAAAACCATAGTAATTGGCGTAAATGAAAACATTATAACAAAATCGGATATTATTTTATCAAATGCTTCGTGCACAACTAATTGTATTGCTCCAATATTAAAAGTTATTGATGATGAATTTGGCGTTGAGTCGGGATTTATGAATACCGTTCATCCTTTTACAAATAACCAACGAATTATTGATGCACCACACCCCGACATTCGTAGGTCGAGGGCTGCTGCAGCAAACATTATTCCTACTACATCAACAGCTATTGAAGCCCTATCTTTAGTAATGCCACATTTAAAAGATAAAATTGATGGATTAGCAACTCGTGTGCCTGTTGCCGATGGCTCTTTTGTTGAACTTTGTTTGAATTTAAAAGAAACCGCTACAGTAGAAAGCATAAATAATTTAATGTTATTAAATACTTCAACTAAATATAAAAATATCATCGAATATACCAACGACCCTATTGTTTCCAGAGACGTTATCGATAACACTAATAGTGCGATATTCGATTCTTTGGCAACAAAAGTTATTGGCAAAAAATTTATTCAAATTTTAGTTTGGTACGATAACGAAACCGGCTATTCGAGCCGAATTATCGATTTGATAAATATTTTATAATTATGATTTATTTAGAAATATTACAACAAATTTCTGACAAAGAAATAAAACTTATTTCAAAAAAAATATTTCAAAACATAAGAATTTCGAGCCAAGAAGCACTAATTCTATTCGAAAAAGCAGAATTATCATTGCTTTCGGTTTTAGCAGAATATGTTCGTAAAAGAATAAATGGTAATAATGTTTTTTATGTTCGAAATTACCATATCGAACCAACTAATAAATGTATTCATAAATGTAAGTTTTGCAGCTATTCCGAGCGAATAAGCGGTTACGGATGGGAACTTAGTGATACAGAAATAATTGAAAAAGTTTCATTATTAGATAATAATATTACCGAATTGCATATTGTAGGCGGTGTTCACCCTATAAAGGGAATAAAATATTATATTCCAATTTTGAAAAAAATTAAAGAGATTAAACCAAATATTCATATAAAAGCTTTTACTGCTGTAGAAATTGAAGGAATGGCTAATATTGACAATATTTCTACCGAAAAAGCATTGATATTGCTCAAGGAAGCTGGTTTAAATTCAATTCCGGGTGGTGGTGCCGAAATTTTTAATAAAACATTAAGAGCTGAAATTTGTCCAACTAAAACCACAACAGATAATTGGTTAAATATTCACCGAACTGCTCATAAATTAGGAATTCCATCGAATGCTACAATGCTTTATGGTTTTTTTGAAACATACCAACATCGTGTTGAACACCTCGAATATTTAAGAAATTTGCAAGACGAAACTAATGGTTTTAATGCTTTTATCCCTTTAAAATTTAGAAATAAAAACAATGAATATTCTCATATATCAGAGGTTTCGATTACTGAAGATTTAAAAAACTTTGCAATTTCACGAATATTTTTAGATAATATTCCGCATTTGAAATCATATTGGCCCATGATGGGTATCGATATTGCACGTATTTCGTTACATTTCGGTGTTGACGATTTAGATGGAACTATTAATAATTCGACAAAAATATACTCAATGGCAGGCTCGGTAAACGAACCTTCGTTAAGTGCAAATGAAATTAATAAAATAATTATCGAAGAACGTTTTGTTCCTATTGAAAGAGATGCTGTTTATAATTGTATATCAAATTTATAAGTTTTTAAAAATATAATTAATAATATTTCACTAAAAACATTAATTTTGTTTATTGTAAAAATAATAATATTATATGGCTTTAAGTTGGAACGAAATTAAGGAACGTGCAGTAAATTTTTCAAAAGAATGGGCAGATACTTTTAATGAAGATGCCGAAGCAAAGCCATTTTTGGTTGACTTTTTTAATGTTTTTGGCATAAGTAGAAAACGATTTGCTTCATTTGAACACAAAGTAAAAAAGCTCGACGAACACGATGGTTATATCGACCTGCTTTGGAAAGGAATGATTTTAATAGAAATGAAAAGCAGAGGCAAAAACCTCGATAAAGCGTATAAACAAGCAACAGACTATCTGCATGGATTAAAGCAACACGAATTACCAAAATATATACTTGTTTCCGATTTTGAAACCTTCAGACTTTACAACCAAGAAGAAGATAAGATAATAGAGTTTAAATTGTCCGATTTTGTAAATAATGTTCAACATTTTGGTCAAATAGCCGGTTATCAGAAACGAACTTACAAAGAGCAAGACCCAGTAAATATTAAAGCTGCCGAATTAATGGGCAAATTGCATGATAGACTTAAAGAAATTGGCTACGAAGGGCATCCTTTGGAAGTATATTTGGTTCGTGTTTTGTTTTGCCTATTTGCCGAAGATACTACAA
>CAZRCF010000008.1:0-22527 GCA_964598505.1 uncultured Lentimicrobiaceae bacterium
AAGATACAAAATAAATGCAAATCACAACCTCTCATTTGTGCTTTAAAATCAATATATGTTGTTGCGAACTATGTCAAAGATACAAAATAAATGCAAATCACAACTTGCAACAAAAAAACAATGTGATGAACATTGTTGTTGCGAACTATGTCAAAGATACAAAATAAATGCAAATCACAACCGTGTCCTACTGTATCACTTGCGGTTATAGGTTGTTGCGAACTATGTCAAAGATACAAAATAAATGCAAATCACAACGCCCTCGTGTGGAACTGTTAATGTTATATGTTGTTGCGAACTATGTCAAAGATACAAAATAAATGCAAATCACAACCTTTACTTGCCATTTTTATAATTTAATTTGTTGTTGCGAACTATGTCAAAGATACAAAATAAATGCAAATCACAACAATATTAATGAATAACCTGCGGGTCTTAATGTTGTTGCGAACTATGTCAAAGATACAAAATAAATGCAAATCACAACGGTTGTACTTGTGCTATTATTTCGTTTTCTGTTGTTGCGAACTATGTCAAAGATACAAAATAAATGCAAATCACAACCATTGGTAGTCTATTTGTAGAACCTGAACCGTTGTTGCGAACTATGTCAAAGATACAAAATAAATGCAAATCACAACTGATATTGTTAAGGGTATTCAAAAGGAAGAGTTGTTGCGAACTATGTCAAAGATACAAAATAAATGCAAATCACAACGGTTAAACTATAATAAGTTTCCGAAAAACTGTTGTTGCGAACTATGTCAAAGATACAAAATAAATGCAAATCACAACAACGTTGAAAGGTCTGTTATCGCTTGGAATGTTGTTGCGAACTATGTCAAAGATACAAAATAAATGCAAATCACAACTTGGGTCTAATTTTAATGCTTCCTGTGCCGTTGTTGCGAACTATGTCAAAGATACAAAATAAATGCAAATCACAACGTCTAATAATTCACGTTTAACTGTTTCTTTGTTGTTGCGAACTATGTCAAAGATACAAAATAAATGCAAATCACAACTAACATCACCATCTATTGTCACGTTAACTGTTGTTGCGAACTATGTCAAAGATACAAAATAAATGCAAATCACAACCTGTTTTTTGGTATGGTGGTAAAAATTTAGTTGTTGCGAACTATGTCAAAGATACAAAATAAATGCAAATCACAACAAGGACACATGCCAACAGGGCTAACAAGAGTTGTTGCGAACTATGTCAAAGATACAAAATAAATGCAAATCACAACGTAAACTATCTTCTTTATGGTTCATTTTGGTTGTTGCGAACTATGTCAAAGATACAAAATAAATGCAAATCACAACCAACAGTATTTAACAAACTTAAAGAGGATTGTTGTTGCGAACTATGTCAAAGATACAAAATAAATGCAAATCACAACTTGGAGTGGTAGTTCCTAAACCTAAATAACGTTGTTGCGAACTATGTCAAAGATACAAAATAAATGCAAATCACAACCTAAATCAACTTGCAATTCATCGAAGCGTTGTTGTTGCGAACTATGTCAAAGATACAAAATAAATGCAAATCACAACCTGCCAGTTGAGGAAAAAGAGTTGATACAAGTTGTTGCGAACTATGTCAAAGATACAAAATAAATGCAAATCACAACTCTTGTTTCCTTATAAATTGTAAGTCCTGCGTTGTTGCGAACTATGTCAAAGATACAAAATAAATGCAAATCACAACTTCAAATAATAACATTATTTCCGATATTTGGTTGTTGCGAACTATGTCAAAGATACAAAATAAATGCAAATCACAACTTCGTTTACTTCTTCACTATCTTTTTTAGTGTTGTTGCGAACTATGTCAAAGATACAAAATAAATGCAAATCACAACACATAAGGAAATGGTAATATTGGAGCATGCGTTGTTGCGAACTATGTCAAAGATACAAAATAAATGCAAATCACAACGCATTAACGGTTGTAAGTAAAAGAGTAGTAGTTGTTGCGAACTATGTCAAAGATACAAAATAAATGCAAATCACAACTATTTATGCAGCAAAAAAATATCCCGGCTCGTTGTTGCGAACTATGTCAAAGATACAAAATAAATGCAAATCACAACTTATTACTCGTTCAAGATATGTTTGCGAATGTTGTTGCGAACTATGTCAAAGATACAAAATAAAAGCAAATCAAATCACAATAAAACGATAAAATATACTTAAAACAAAATAGTTCAGATATATTTAAAAATTCCTTATTTTTGCATAAAAAAATAATGGCAATTCAAAAACCAACAATACCTAAAGGAACACGTGATTTTTCACCTATCGAGATGTCGCAGCGAAATTATATATTTAGCATTATTCGTAATGTTTTCGAAAAATATGGCTACTCACCTATCGAAACTCCATCAATGGAAAATTTATCTACTCTTACCGGTAAATATGGCGAAGAAGGTGATAAACTGCTGTTTAAAATTTTAAATTCAGGCGATTTTCTTTCGGGTGTAAATATCGAAAACAGAGATTCGAAAAAACTAACTAACGAAATATCTGACAAAGGGCTTCGCTACGACCTTACAGTTCCTTTTGCCCGCTATGTGGTAATGCACCAAAACGAACTTACATTTCCATTTAAACGCTATCAAATTCAACCAGTGTGGCGTGCCGACAGACCTCAAAAAGGGCGTTACAGAGAATTTTATCAATGCGATGCCGATATTATTGGCAGCACTTCGCTTTTTAACGAAGCCGAAATTGTTGCTATTATAAATAATGTTTTTACCGATTTAAAAATTAATGTTGTAATTAAACTTAATAACAGAAAAATATTATCGGCAATGGCTGAAATTATAGGTGCTACCGATAAAATAATTGATATTACTGTTGCAATTGATAAACTTGATAAAATTGGGTTAGAAAATGTTAATAAAGAGCTTCTCGAAAAAGGGATTTCAAAAGAAATGGTTGATAAATTACAGCCTATAATTCTTCTCAAAGGCAGCACTCAAGATAAGCTAAAATCATTAAAAAATATATTTTCAAATATAGAAATTGGCAAAAAAGGTATTGAGGAAATTGAAATAATATTTGATTATATTAAATTGATGAATATAAATTGCCAAGTTGAGTTAGATTTAACTTTAGCACGCGGCTTAAACTACTACACAGGAACAATATTTGAAGTAAAAGCTCTCGATGCCTCCATGGGTAGTATTTCAGGCGGTGGCAGATACGATGATTTAACCAGTATTTTTGGTCTTAAAGATTTATCGGGCGTGGGAATTTCGTTTGGTGCCGACAGAATTTATGATGTATTGAATGAATTAAACTTATTTCCTGAATCTTTGCAATCGCTTACCAAAGTTATGTTTTGTAATTTTGGCACAGATGAAGAAAATTACTGCATACCAATATTACAAAAACTTCGTGAAAATAATATTAACTGCGAACTATTTCCCGATAACAGTAAACTAAAAAAACAGATGAGTTACGCTAACGACAAAAATATTCCATTAGTTGTTATAGCCGGTGCCGAAGAAATAAGTGAAAATATTTTTACTGTAAAAAATATGATTACGGGGGAGCAAACTAAGGTTAAAAAAGAAGAATTGTTAAGTTATTATAATAATATAAATTAAAATGGAAATAGTTGATAACAATTACTCGCATTTAATACAAAAAATTGGATTATCTCTTGAAAATGGAAGATTAAATGTAGCTAAAACTATTAATAACGAGCTATTGCATACAAAATGGGATATAGGTCGCCATATTATTGAATTTGAACAAAATGGAAATGAAAAAGCAGAATATGGTTCTGACCTTTTAAACAGACTTTCAAAGGACTTAAAATTAATACATGGCAAAGGATTTAGTCGTCGGAACGTTTTAGATATGCGAAGGTTTTATATTTGTTATCCAATTTGGCAGACAGTGTCTGCCAAATTAAGTTGGAGTCATTATGTTGAGTTGATAGGAATTAAAGACAACATGGAAAGAAGTTTTTATGAAAAGCAATGCGTTAGAGATAATTGGGGAATAAGGGAATTACAAAGACAAAAGAACAGTTCACTTTTTCAACGACTTGCTTTAAGTAAAAACAAAGAAGATATTATTATATTATCAGAAAAAGGACAAATAATAGAAAATGGCAAAGATATTATTAAAGACCCTTATGTACTTGAGTTTCTTGATATAACTGAACATAATAATATTTCAGAAAAAGATTTAGAACAAAAAATAATTGATAATTTACAACACTTCTTATTAGAATTAGGCAAAGGATTTGCTTTTATTGGCAGGCAATATAGGATAACTCTCAATAATACACACTATTATATTGACTTAGTTTTTTATCATCGTTTGTTAAGATGCTTTGTATTAATTGATTTAAAAGCGAAAAAAATTAATCATGCTGATATTGGACAAATGAGCATGTATCTTGGTTATTTCAAAAAAGAAGAAATGATTGAAGGTGAAAATTCTCCAATTGGCATTATATTATCCAAAGAAAAAGATGAAATATTAGTAGAATATGCAACTGTTGATATGACTAAAAATCTATTTGTTTCAGAATATCAATTATATTTACCCGATAAAAAAGAATTAGAAAATCAATTAAATAAAGTATTGCACATAAATAATTAAAAAAATAATCATAAAATGACAAAACATACAATTAGTCCTGAATATTTAAGTTTTGAAACAGTAAAAAACATCTTGTCTCAAAATTTAAAGCTTGAATTATCAATAGATTCAAAAAAACGAATTGAAAAATGTCGAAAATATCTTGATGAAAAGATGACCAACCCAGAAAAACCTGTTTACGGAGTTACTACCGGTTTTGGTTCGTTGTGTAATATTACAATTTCCACCGAAGATTTAGGCACACTTCAAAAAAACCTTGTAATGTCGCATGCTTGCGGAATGGGCGAAGAAGTACCTCAAGATATTGTTAAAATTATGCTTTTATTAAAAATTCATGCTTTATCGTTAGGACATTCTGGCGTTCAGCTCGAAACTGTTGAACGTTTAATAGGTTTTTTTAATAACGATATAATTCCCGTTGTTTACCAACAAGGTTCGCTTGGTGCATCGGGTGATTTGGCTCCATTGGCTCATTTATGCTTACCTTTAATTGATTTAGGCGAAGTTTATTTTAAAGGAATTAAAACAAAATCGTGTGAAGTAAACAAAGCAATGAATTGGAAGCCAATAGAGCTAAAATCGAAAGAGGGATTAGCTTTATTAAACGGTACACAATTTATGAGTGCTTATGGAACTTGGTTAGTTTTGAAATCGGTTAAATTATCAAATTACGCCGATTTAATAGGTGCAATATCTTTAGAAGCTTATGATGGACGAATTGAACCATTTCATCGCTTAGTTCACGAAATACGACCACATAGAGGGCAATTAAAAACTGCCGAGAATATTAATAACTTATTAAACGGTTCTGAAATTATTATTCAACCAAAACAGCACGTTCAAGACCCTTATTCGTTCCGTTGCATACCTCAAGTTCATGGAGCAAGCAAAGATGCTATTGATTATGTAATTTCGGTAATGGAAACAGAAATTAATTCGGTTACCGACAACCCTACAGTTTTCCCTGATGAAGATTTGGTAATTTCTGCCGGAAACTTTCATGGTCAGCCATTGGCAATAGTTTTAGATTTTCTTGCAATAGCATTAGCAGAACTTGGAAACATTTCGGAACGCCGAGTATATCAACTAATAGCCGGTAAGCGAGGTTTGCCATCATTTTTAGTTGCAAAACCAGGTTTAAATTCAGGATTTATGATTCCACAATATACAGCAGCATCAATTGTAAACCAAAGTAAAACCTTAACAATGCCATCATCAAGCGATTCTATTGAGTCGTCGCAAGGACAAGAAGACCACGTTAGCATGGGTGCAAATGGAGCAACAAAAGCATTCCGCATTGCCGAAAATACTGAAAAAATACTTGCTATAGAGTTATTAAATGCTGCTCAAGCACTTGAATTTCGCCGTCCATTAAAATCATCGCCATTTATAGAAGCCTTTGTTGCCGAATATCGCAACCATGTTAATTTTGTTGATAATGATGTGGTAATGTACGAATTAATGCACAAATCAGTTGAATTTTTACAAGTAACTGAAATTGATTTACCTTAAAAATATCTTTTACCGTAATTTCATTAATAGTTGTGTCTTTGTTTTATGAATTTAATTGATAATAATATAGAAAAGATTGTTGAACTTTGTGAAAAACATAAAGTTAGGGAACTATATATATTTGGGTCAATTCTCACCGATAAATTCAATAATTACAGTGATATTGATATGTTAATTCAGTTTAATAATGTTGAATTATTAGATTATTTTGATAATTACATGGATTTAAAAGAGGAGTTGGAATTTATATTTCAAAGATCTATTGATTTAGTTGAAAATCAGGCAATAAGAAATCCAATATTTAGAAAAATTATTGATAGAGAAAAACAATTGATTTATGAACGAAAAAGTGCTTAAATGTTTGTATGATATCTAGTTTTCAATTGAAGAGATTGATTCATATTTTGTTGATAAGAAGAAACTTTTTGAAGAATACACTGCTAATATTATTTTAAAACGAGCAATAGAAAGAAATTTTGAAATTATTGGAGAAGCTTTAAATAGAATTTTAAAAGAAGAACCTGAATTTCCAATTGAAAATGCAAAAAGAATAATAGGTTTAAGAAACCAAATAATACACGGATATGATAATATCTCAGATGAAAATATTTGGGGGATTTTACTAAAACATATTCCTATATTAAAAGAAGATGTAAATAGAATAATTGAACAAAATCAATAGCTAATAAGTGTTTTAAAAAAGAGAGGCACTTACAAGTAACTGCCTCTCTTTTTTATGTTGTAGCATCAAAAAAAATTATCTAATTCTAATTTTTTGACCTAATTGTAATGTTTTCTTAGCCGAAAAACCATTTAATTTTGTTATTTTACTAACAGATGTTCCATTTTTTTGAGCAATATGCCCCAAAGTATCTCCTTCTCGAACAGTATAATATTTAGCTTTTGCGTAATTTCTTTCGGTATTTTTCTTATTGGTAACAGCAGTATTAACAGCATAAATTGCTGAAACTTTTGTTTTATCAATTGTTGATAAAGTATCTAAAGACGCTGTTTTTGGAGTATTTTCTATCGTATTAATTGGTTTAGCAATTTCGCCATTCGAATTATAATTTAGGTCATAAGCTTTTTTACCTTTTCTAGTTCTTACAATTTTATATTTTGGTAAAAATGATTCTTTATTTAAAATTAGAGTGTCCGATTTTAAAGCATAATTACTATAATCAAGCATTTCAATAGGATCAAAAGCAACGCCATTATAGCGAGTTTCATAATGGAGGTGGTTTGCAGTAGCTTTACCTGTACGACCTCCCAAGCCAACAATGTCGCCGGCTTTTATTTGTTGATTAACTTTAACTTTTATTTTTGAAAGATGAGCATAAACAGTTTCAATACCGTTCAAATGACGTACTACGACAATTTTACCATAACCCCCATAATATTTTGCCATTCGAACAACTCCATCAAATGTAGATAATACAGGAGTTCCTTTTTTTAAACCAATATCAATACCTGTATGCGGAACCCTACCCCTATAACAAAAACCTCCAAAAAGCGGACCTTTTACAGGAAACACAAATTCGCTACCATTTTCTTTTAAATTGATATGCAAATTTTCGGGTAATGATGAAAAACTTACATTTCCAATTTTTACATGCGACGAAATCCAGTTAGTATAAAAATCAATCGGTAAAATAAGTTCTGTAGCATTAGCTTTTTCGTCAAAAATTACATTTTCAGGATGTGAAGAAGTTCTTGCAGATGGTTGAGCAAAACTTGAACTTGAAAGTGTGATAATTGTTAAAAATGGTATTGTTAATTGTAATACTCTTTTTGAAAATATCATTATATATATTTTAGTTTAACACTATGTAAATCAATACAATATTGATTATTCGAAATACTTTATTAATCTTACGATATATAAAATTACTTTTTTATTTTTTAACTGCCAAATATTGAATTGTTAAAATCTGTTAGCTAATTGTTAATTATTACTGAAAAGCCTTATTTAAAGCGGAAAATTAATGTAATTTAAAAAAATGTTAAATATTTTAAATCAATATCGCTAAAAATTAACAAATCAGTAAAAACTTATACGTTTGGATTATTTATTGATATTAAAAAAATCGAAAACTAATTTTGCTTTTGATTTTCCAATAATTTTTTCAATTTCCTCAATATTTGAAGATTTTATGCTTTTTACCGAACGAAAATGCTCGAGTAATTTGTTTGAAATTGAATCTCCAATACCTTTAATATCTGATAATTCGGTTTTAATAGTTGATTTTTCTCTTTTATTTCGATGGTGTGTAATTCCAAAACGATGTGCTTCGTCTCTAATATGTTGAATAATTCTTAACGATTCCGATTTTTTATCAATATAAAGCGGTATTGAATCATAAGATTTATATATTTCTTCCAATTTTTTTGCAATACCAATTATTTCAACTTCATTTTGTATTTTAAGTTCAATTAAACTTTTTAGTGCAGCACTTAATTGACCTTTACCACCATCAATTACAATTAAATCGGGTAAAGGAAGTTTTTCGTTAATTAAACGGCTGTATCGCCTATACACAACTTCGCTCATAGAGGCGTAATCATCAGGACCTTCAACAGTTTTAATATTATAATGTCGATATTCGTTTTTCGATGGTTTTCCATTTCTAAAACAAACCATTGCAGCAACAGCATTAGTTCCTTGAATATTTGAATTATCAAAGCATTCGATATATAATGGAGGTTTTTTTAATCCAATATCTTTTTGCATTGTTTCCATAATTCGCTTAGTATGTCTTTCGGGATCGACTAAACTTGCCTGTTTTTGCTTTTCAAGAATAAAATATTTTGCATTCCGCTCCGACATTTCAAGAAGTTTTTTCTTATCACCTCGCTGTGGAATTGTGTATGTTATTGATGGGAAAACAAAATCGGGCATAAATGGTACAATTATTTCTTTTGCCAAACTATTCACTTTTTCTCTAACATCTGCAATAGCAATTGTTAGTAAATCTTCTTTTGTTTCGCATAATTGTTTTTTAATTTCATAAGTATAACCACTTACAATATAGCCATTTACAATTCTAATATAATTTATATAACCTGATTTTTCGTCATCGGCAATACTAAATACATCTACATCTTCGATATTCGGGTTTACTACTAACGACTTACTTTGATAATTTTCTAACGCTTGAATTTTTTCTTTAATAATTTGTGCTTTCTCAAATTCGAGTTTTTCGGCATATTCCATCATTAAATTTTTCATTTGTTTAATTACCGAATAAGTATTGCCTTTTATAATATTTTCAATTTGAGATATGCTAACTAAGTAATCCTCTTCGGTTTGCAAATTTATACACGGAGCTTTACATCTTTTTAAATGATATTCGAGGCAAACTTTATATTTTCTTTCGGATATTTTAGAGTTAGATAAATTTAGTTTGCACGTGCGTATTTGATATAGTTGCCTTATCATTTCCAAAAGTGAAAACATCATTCGGTGCGAAGGATATGGACCAAAGTAATTTGAACCATCTTTGATTAAAGTACGAGTTTGAAAAATTCGTGGAAACGGCTCACTTTTAATACAAATCCAAGGATAAGTTTTATCGTCTTTGAGTAAAATATTATATCGTGGTAAATACTTTTTAATTAAGTTATTTTCGAGCAACAGGGCATCAATTTCTGTTTCAACAACAATATATTTTAAATCAGCAATTTTGCTAACCAACATTTTTAGTTTAGCATTATCAGGTGTTTTTTGAAAATATTGCGTTACTCGTTTTTTTAAATTTTTTGCTTTGCCAATGTAAATAATTGTTCCAACATCGTCAAAATATTGATATACACCAGGTTTATTGGGTAGTGATTTTAATAATATTGAAATATGCTCAAAGCATTTATTTAAAGGATGTTCCAATTCAAAAGAATTTACTTTTTAACGGTTTGAATTACCATACCAATTTCTCTAATACCAAATAAATTAAATTTTTCAGATCCATGTTGTAATTCAAATTTATATTTTCCGATATTTGAAAACGACTTTTTAGAGTATGCAACAATATCAATTTGTCGGAGACCATCATTTATTACACCGTTTGGTTTTCCAACAGAATCGTAAAATCTAAAATTGTACACTTCACTTCTTTCTTCTCCATTTGGGTATAAAACTTTGCAATAAATTGGTAATAATTTTTCCGAAAAAGTATTTAACACTTTAATTGATAATGTTACTTGATATAATTTGCTGGTATCAGTAATTTCTGGTTCGAAATTTATTTTTTGCGATGAGCTCCAAACATTATTATCAAATAATTGAAATTTTTCATAAACTTTTTTTTGTCCACAACTTGCTGATAATAAGACAAAAACAATAATTATCGGAATTAATTTTAATAATTTTCTCATTTTATATTTACTTTTACAGCAAAAATACATAGAACTGTTAAATAATTAAGCAAAATGTCGAAAAAAAAACAAAAATATTATGTTATTTGGGAAGGGCATAAAACCGGAATATTTGATAATTGGGATGAATGCAAAAAACAAGTAGCAGGTTATGTTGGAGCAAAATTCAAATCATTTGAAAGCATTAAAGAGGCTGAAGACGCTTTTAAATCATCACCTTTTCAATATATAATTAAAAAGGTGAGCAAGCCTTTAGATGTTAATGCTACTCCAATAATTCCTAGTATTTGTGTTGATGCGGCTTGTGCAGGTGTGCCCGGTCCGGTTGAATATAGAGGTGTTGTTACTACAACCAAAAAGGAACTTTTTAAAATTGGACCTTATAAAGATGGAACTAACAACATTGGTGAATTTTTGGCGATAGTGCATGGTTTAGCTTTTCTATCAAAAAAAAATAGTAAAATACCAATTTATTCCGATTCGGCTACTGCAATATCGTGGATAAAAGCAAAGAAATGCAAAACAAAACACCTTGAAAATGAAACTAATAAGCCATTATTCGACTTAATAAGACGTGCCGATTTGTGGTTAATTAATAATTCTTTTGAAAACCCAATACTTAAATGGCCAACTCAACAATGGGGCGAAATTCCTGCTGATTTTGGAAGAAAATAGTTTTTTAGGATAAAAGTAAAAAGTGGAAAGTGGGAAGTGTGAAGTACGTAATCGGAAGCTGAAACATTCGTAATTATTTCACTTCTGTTTAGCTCTTTCCATATCCTTTTAGCTTTTATGCTTTGTTTAATGCCCACCATTTGTTACAAACCTTGCTAATTCGTCGGAAGTAGATGAAAATGAGAAGCAGTTATTAACAACAAAATAGTTTTCTTTATCGATTGTACGGCTGAAAGCAAATTTTGCTAATTCTAATCGTGAACTGTCGAATGATAATAATGAAACCAATTCGGCAACTTGATTACTATTAACCCATTTGTATGTTAAAGCCATTTTAGCAATATCAAGTTTCGATGAATCGTAAGGTTTTGAACGTATAGTGTTTTTTAATAAATTAAAATCATTATTGTTCATAATATTATTATTGCCTTGCCCATAATTATTGTAACCTGTGTTTCCGCCTGCGTTATTACCATGCCCATAACCATTATGACCACCGTTACCATTTCCACCATGACCATTTCCACCATGTCCATTTCTGTTTTGTATTGGAGTAGTTCTAATAATTTCAAATCGATTAAATTTTGAAATTATTGCTTCAATATTTTGATTTTCAGGAATTAATATTTTATCCGAAAATATTAATTCCTCTCTGTTGCCACCATGTTTACCATTATTTCCACGATGACCATTAAAAGAAAAAACTTTAAAGTTATGGTATCCTTTACGAATGTCATAAATTGTATATATGCTTGAATTATTAAATACTTGATTATCAAATACAAGTTTAAATGTTTTATTATTAAACATTTTAATTGTTAAGTTTGATTTTTGTGCAAAAGCTGATAAAGCAAAAATGCTTATTAAAATCACGCCGAGTAAATTTCTTGTTGTTTTCATGTTTTATCCTCCAAATTTATTATTGTTTTAGGTGATTTTGCAATAACTATGCCAATAAATAATAGTTTTGATTTTCAATTTGTTATTAATTATCAGGTTCATTTTGACTTAATTATATTTTACAAATATACTAAAATTGCAGAATAATAAATAGATTAATAACTAAAAACATACTACCTTTGCCGCTTATTAGAAAAAAAACAGATGATTTCGATTGATTCTCTATGTGTAGAGTTTGGCTCTACATCGCTATTTAAAGATATTTCTTTTGTAATAAATAAAACCGACCGAATTGCCTTAATGGGTAAAAATGGTGCAGGTAAATCAACATTACTTAAAATAATAGCTGGTGTTAGAAATGCTTCATCCGGAAGAGTTTCTGCTCCAAAAGATTCTGTAATTGCATATTTACCACAACATTTGATGACCGAAAATTCGCGAACAGTTTTTGAAGAAGCATCACAAGCTTTTGCAGGAATTTTTGAAATGGAGCGTGAAATTGAAGATTTAAACAAGCAACTTTCAGAAAGAGATGATTATGAATCGGAAAGCTATTACCAACTAATAGAACAGGTTTCTAATTTAAGTGAGAAATATTACTCAATTGAAGATACCAATTTTGATTCGAGTATTGAAAAAATTCTTTTAGGACTTGGTTTTGTCAGGAATGATTTTTCGCGACCAACAATTGAGTTTAGTGGTGGCTGGCGAATGAGAATTGAGCTTGCAAAAATTTTACTGCAAAAACCCGACTTAATTTTACTCGATGAACCTACAAATCATTTAGATATTGAGTCGATACAATGGTTAGAAGATTTTTTAATAAATAGTGCCAATGCTGTTATGGTTATTTCGCACGATAGGGCATTTATTGACAATATTACAACTCGAACCGTTGAAATTACAATGGGGCGAATATATGATTATAAAGTTAATTATTCGCAATATTTAGTGCTTCGAAAAGACCGCAGAGAACAACAGCAAAAAGCTTTCAACGAACAACAAAAGATGATTGCCGATACAACTCAGTTTATCGAAAGATTTAAAGGCACATACTCAAAAACACTTCAAGTTCAATCGCGAGTAAAAATGCTCGAAAAACTTCCATTGGTTGAAATTGATGAAGAAGATACCTCTGCTTTAAGATTAAAATTTCCACCTTCACCTCGCTCTGGCACTTATCCATTAATTTTAGATAGCGTAACTAAAAAATATGATGAAACCCTTGTTTTTTCTGATGTTTCATTATCAATTGAAAGAGGCGAAAGAGTTGCATTTGTTGGGAAAAATGGCGAGGGAAAATCAACAATGGTTAAGGCAATAATGGGCGAAATTGATTTTGATGGAAAATTAACCTTAGGACACAATGCAATGATTGGTTATTTTGCTCAAAATCAGGCTTCAATGTTAAATGAAGATTTAACAGTATTTCAAACTATTGATGATGTTGCCAAAGGCGATATTAGAACTAAAATTCGTGATATTTTAGGCGCTTTTATGTTTGGTGGCGATGATATTAATAAAAAAGTAAAAGTTCTGTCGGGTGGTGAGCGAACTCGTTTGGCAATGATAAAGCTTTTACTTGAACCGGTAAATTTTCTAATCCTTGATGAACCTACTAATCATCTTGATATGCGAACTAAAGATATTCTGAAAAGTGCTTTGCAAGATTACGATGGAACACTAATTTTAGTTTCGCACGATAGAGACTTTCTTGATGGACTTGCAAACAAGGTTTATGAATTTGGAAACAAGAGAGTGAAAGAACATTTGACTGATATTAAGGGTTTTATGGATAATAAAAAACTTGAAAATCTTCGTGATATTGAAAAAACAAATATAAAATAAAAAACTAGTAACCGTTTTTTTATTCTTTTTTTAAAAAACCCTATCGAATAATTTCAATAGGGTTTTTTAATCTTCCTTTTTCTGACTTCATTATTCCTTATTGCAGCACAATCTTTTCAACTTTTGCAAAATTATTATTTATCAGTTTTACTAAATAAATTCCTTTTGGATATATTGATAAATCAATATCTTGAGTGTATGATTGTTTATTATTAATAATCTCTTCAGTACGAATTACTTTACCTTGAATATTTAAAATCTGCAAATCTAAATTACCGGTTAATCCATCAATTTTAATTGTAACAATTCCGTTTGTTGGGTTAGGGAAAATACTATAAATTAAGGATTTATCAATTATATTAATACCATTAGAAAGAGATATTGGGAAATTAGGTGATATTACACCATCGCCACAATCGTTATGTCCTTTAACTGTTAAAATACCCGGTGTTGCTTGAATACTGAAACTTATTGTAACATTATTTGTAGTGCCTGTAATAGTTGCACCTGTTCCCGAATAAGCCCAAATATAAGAAGTTGCATTATTTATTGGTAATACAGAATACTCAATATCATTTGAACCTTGATCAACATTACTCTGACCAGTTATTGTGCCTGCTGCAGCTGGTAATGGATTAACTGTTATTGCAATAAATGAACTATCACCATCACCACAACTGTTATTCCCTTTTACAATAATATTTCCAGAAATTGCTGTATTTGAATAGCTTACAATTATACTATCAACTGTACTTGTTCCTGTTGCACCTGATGGCAAAGTCCAAATATATGATGTTGCATTGGCAATTGGTGGAACTTTATAAGATACCAATGTTTGTCCTTGACATACTGTTGTTAAACCAGTTATTGTGCCTGCTGCAACTGGTAATGGATTAACAGTAATTGCTATAAAAGCAGAATCGCTAATTCCGCAGGCATTAACACCTTTTACAACAATATTTCCAGAAATAGCTGTATTTGAATAGTTTACAATAATACTATCTACTACACTTGTTCCTGTTGCACCTGTTGGTAAAGTCCAAATATATGATGTTGCATTGGCAATTGGTGGTACTTTATAAGTTACAGAAGTTTGCCCTTGACATACTGTGGATAAACCTGTTATTGTGCCTGCTGCTATTGGTAGTTGATTTACAGTAATTGACATAGTAGAAACAGAACCATCGCCGCATGTATTATGACCTTTTACAGTAATATTGCCAGATACAGCTGTGTTTGTGTAGTTTACAATTATACTATCAACAGTACTTGTGCCTGTTGCTCCTGTTGGTAAAGTCCAAATATATGATGTTGCATTGGCAATTGCCGGTACTTTATAAGTTACCGATATTTGTCCTTTGCATACATTTGATAATCCTGTTATTGTTCCGGCAGCAACTGGTAATGGATTAACCGTTAAAGTAGTAGTTCCTGAGCTTGAACAACCTGCTTGCGAAGTAGCAGTAGCTGTATAAGTTATATTTGTAGTTGGTTTGGCATATACTGTTGTAGCATTTGTACCTGTTGTATATGGTATTGTAGCATTTGAATTTGTATATAACTCAGTTATTGGCGACCATGTTGTAGAGGTAATATGGGTACCATTAATGTTTACATTATCAATTAACCATCCGTAATAATTATATGAACCATCAGTAGTCAATCTGAATCTAATTTTAAACTGATTAGAAGTTAATGCGACGGCAGGAATATTAATCGTTTCGGTCTTCCATAAACTTGTTGCAGGTGATGCACCAGGTGTTGAACTTGAAGATATAAATTGAGTTCCCCAATTAGCATAACTTGATTTATCAAAACTTACTACAGAATTCTTAAGTGTACCGGTTCCAGAATAACTTGATGTTGGGAAAGATGACCATGAAGAACCATTATCGGTTGAGTATTGAACATAACCATAATCATAACCAGCTTGTGTAGCACAAATATGATTAAAAGTAAGAATAGCAGAAGTTAAGCCTGTTAAATTAATAGAATTTGTCATAGTAAAATTAACATCTGCATATGTTGAAATTGTTTTGAATAGATAAGAACTACCACCTTCGGAGTAATAAGTTGTATTTCGAGTAGCTGAAGGTGTTCCCGTAACTGCTCCGGTTGAAAATGATGATGTTAAACCATTGAATAATTCATTCATTAGATTAAAATTAATTGTTCCACCACTTGCAACCAAAGGTTGAATACTGCTTTCGCATATTGCTGAAATATTTGGTGTTATTGTTACTGGTGATGGATTATAGTTAACAGTAACAGCCAATAAAGATGAATCGCCAATACCACAAGAATTATTTCCTTTTACAACAATGTTTCCTGAAAAAGGGGCACTTGGATAGTTTACAATAATACTATCTACTGTACTTGTTCCTATTGCGCCGTTTGGTAAAGTCCAAATATATGATGTTGCATTGGCAATTGGTGAAACTTTATAAGTTACCGATGTTTGTCCTTGACATAATGCTGCCAAACCTGTTATTGTTCCTGCAGCATTTGGTAATGGATTAATAGTAATTGCAATAAAAGCTGAATCGCTAATACTGCATGCATTAATTCCTTTTACTACAATATTTCCCGATAAAACTGTTTTAGAATAATTTACTGCAATACTATTTGAAATGCTTGAACCTATTACACCGTTTGGCAAAGTCCAAATATATGACGTTGCGTTGGTAATTGTTGGTATATTATAAGTAACACCGTTTTGTCCTTGACAAACAATATTTGCTCCATTAATTGAACCAACTGCTCCAATTATTGGATAATTTTGGTTTATTGTAAGAATTGAAGAATCTCCAATACCGCACATATTAACTCCTTTAACAACAAAATTTCCGGAAATTGGTAATGTTAAATAATCAACAGTAATACTATTTGAAGTACTTGAACCTGTTGCTCCAATAGGTAAAGTCCAAATATAAGAAGTAGCATTTGCAATTTGCGGTACTGTATAAGTAACAGAGCTTTGACCTTGACATACATTTATTGGTCCACTTATAGTTCCTGGTGAAAGAGGTAATGAGTTAACTGTAATGGCTAAATTTGAAACAATTCCATTACCACAAGAATTGTTGCCTTTTACTGTAATATTACTAGATGTAGCTGTATTTAAATAATTTACAACAATACTATCAACTGAACTTGTCCCTGTTGCTCCGTTTGGCAAAGTCCAAATATATGATGTTGCATTGGCAATTGCCGGTACTTTATAAGTTACCGATATTTGTCCTTTGCATACTGTTGTTAAACCTGTTATTATTCCGGCAGCATCCGGTAATGGATTAACCGTTAAAGAAGTAGTTCCTGAGCTTGAACAACCTGCTTGTGATGTAGCAGTAGCTGTATATGTTATATTTGTAGTTGGTTTGGCATAAACTGTTGTAGCATTTGCGCCTGATGTATATGGTATTGTGGCATTTGAATTTGTATATAACTCAGTTATTGGCGACCATGTTATTGCTGCTTTGTTATTAAAAATCATATTAGGGCGTGCATTTCCTGAACCAGATGGTATTAATGCGGACAGAATAGAACTTGCTGTCGCACCATCGGCACGATACCAATTGGTACTAACAAAGCCGGGATTACTATTTTTCATTTCAACAAAATCATTTGCTGTACCGACATTTCCATTACTATATGAAGTTTGTATAACAATATTACTTATGCCATCCCAAATAAATGGAGTTGCAAAAGTATGAGTAATTGCACCAATAGAAATTGCAACATTAGATGCAGGAAAAACATTTATTAGTCCTGAAATAAACGATGAGCTATTAAGTGTGGTATTTGTAGTATGCCCCATATCTATTCTGAAATTATTTAAATTACCTGTATAAGTAGTACCAACTGATTTTACAAAAAACGATACTGATGATATATCATATCCTGCTTGCATACCCGAAGCTGTTAATTCGCTTGCTTTAATTAATATCTGATGCTTAGCTCCACCCCAGTAATTTGAATATGGAGAAGGGTAATCTGTTGTAATATTTGTTGTTGTATCTGTTCCAAATGTAATATTTCCACCACTTGCAACCAAAGTTTGAATACTGCTTTCGCATATTGTTGAAATATTTGGTGTTATTGTTACTGGCGTTGGACTATTGTTTACAATAAACAATAAAGATGAATCGCCAATACCACAAGAATTATTTCCTTTTACAACAATATTTCCTGAAACTGCTGTATTTGAGTAGTTTACAATTATACTATCTACTGTACTTGTTCCTATTGCACTTGTTGGTAATGTCCAAATATATGATGTTGCATTTGTAATTGCCGGTACTTTATAAGTTACCGATGTTTGCCCTTGACATATATTTATTTGTCCACTTATAGTTCCTGCTGCAGATGGTAAAGGATTTACAACTACAATTGCCGAATCAGAAAATTTTGAAGAGCATGCTCCACTTTGAACAACTGCTCTATATATCCAATTACCCCCTAAAGTTGCTATTTCGCTGTAATGTTCAGTTGTATCGGCTATATCAGACCATATACTATTATTTTCTAATCTTTTTTGCCATTTAATAACACTTCCTGTATGTCCGCTTAATGTAAGCGTTCCTGTAGAAGTTCCCTGACAAATATTACCACTACCACTTACAGAACCTGCAATGGTTGTGGGAGAAATATTAACTGTTATTGGTTCCGAAAACATACCATCACCTGCACCATTATGTCCTTTAACTCTAATTTGTGCTGTACCTGTAAATAAATTATCCCAATCAATAGTAGCTGTTAAACCTGTTCCAGTAATTATACCAGCATTTGAGGGTGTAATTTCCCAAATATATGATGTTGCATTATTGGCACCCGTAGTTGTATAATCTGTATTGGCAGGATCAATACAAAATGCATTTGTACCGGTAGGTTTTACTGATTGATTTGGAAGAGGATCATTAACCGTTAATGTATATGTATTAGAGCCGGTAAATGTTCCTGCTATATCGTAAGCTTTTACATACCATGTATATGTGTTATTTGGTAAGTCGAAAGTTAATAGTTTTGTTGTATCCGACGGAAGTATTATAACCGGTGTTTGTCCCGAAATACATAATTCATATCGTTGTAAACCACCTATATCCGAAGATGAATGCCATTTGAATTGCGGTCTTGAAACTGTGCTTATATAATTATCTATTGGTTCAATTAAATTAAATGCTGTTGGTGATTCCCAATCCACAACAAAGGTTCGTGTTTCGTTTGATTGGCGATTATTT
The DNA here is from genome assembly GCA_964598505.1 of uncultured Lentimicrobiaceae bacterium. Taxonomy (GTDB): domain Bacteria; phylum Bacteroidota; class Bacteroidia; order Bacteroidales; family WCHB1-69; genus CAZRCF01. The sequence goes on from CAZRCF010000008.1 coordinate 19,173, forward strand.
CCCACTTTATCGTACGCCTTAATAAACCAAGTGTAAACTCCTTGTGCTAAACCTGTACCACTTGGAACTACTGTAGTTTGTGAAATAGGAATACTATCTCTGTTTATAATGCCATTTATCCATAGCTGATATTTACTCATTCCACTGCCTCCGGTACTATCAATTGTTGCTTGCCATGTAAGATTTGGAGTTGGTAGGTTTATAATTTGATTGTTTGTTGGGGATGTTAAATTAAATGAATTAGGTTTAGCATTATCAATATAAAATGTCCGCGAACTTATGGATTGGTTATTACCCAATGAATCATAAACTTGTATATACCAATTGTGTTGCCCGTAGCTTAAAGGATTTGTAATAGTCCACGAAGAATCGCTCAAGTTATCTTGAACCATACTGTCATCAATAAATAATTGAGATTTTTGAAAACCAATACCTGCATCCGTTACTCTGCTCCACGAAAAATTTGGAGTAGTAGTTGATAAATATTGATTATATAAAGGATTTTTTAAACTACAAACCGGTGCTATATTATCTACTTTAATAGTATAAGTTTGTGTTGAATTTCTAATATTTCCAACATTATCAATAGCTTTTATCATCCATGTATGGCTACCGTTTGACAAATTACTAACAATTGTTTTAGAGGTAGCAGAAACAGAAATATTATCTATTATCAACACACCATCAATCCATAATTGATACTTTGCTAATCCGCTATTTACATCGCTTGAAGCATTCCAAGTAAAAGTTGGTGTTAAATTTGTTGTCCACGAACTATCGGCAGGCGAAATAAGGTTAAAAGCAGTTGGTAAAGTTGCATCTACCAGAAAGCTCCATGTTTCGTTTGATTGTACTGGGCAACCTCCTGCGGTAATATACCAAGTGTGCATACCTTGCGAAAGTGCTTCAGCATCCTGAATTTGATAACTATTAGAAGTAATATTGTCTTTTTTCAGCACTCCATCAATATATAATCTATAATAATTTGCACCTGAAGAAGCCCCCCACGAAAATAAAGGAGTGGCACTTGTATATACACCATTTGTCGGGCTTGTAAGACTAAAAGCACCTGTTGCTGTTGATACTGTGGTAATATTTAAGATGGTTGAATTACCATTACAAGTACCATCAGTTCCATAAACCGAAATAGTTGCATTACCTGCATAAGTAGGGTTCCATATAACAGTTGCTATTGTATCTGTTCCGCTTATTGTACCTGCAGTTGTAGGCGAAATACTCCAAATATATGATGTTGCATTTTTTGCGTAAGCAGTATAATTTGTAGTTCCGGCACCAAAGCAACGTTGAATAGATCCAGCAGTAATTGTAGCGGGATATATAACCGGTTCACCACCTCGTATTGTTTTTAGTATTGTTCCATTTCCACCAACTGCATAACCCGTATTGGCATCAGTAAAATAAACTGAGCCTAAATGATTAGTTGATATATTTGTTTGTACTACCCAATTTGTTCCACCATTAACTGTTTTAAGTATTGTTCCATAATCACCAACAGAATAACCGGTATTAACATCGGTAAAATAAATTGATTTTAATGAAATATTGGTACTACTTATTTGAGCTATCCAATTTGTACCACCATTAATTGTTTTTAGTATTGTTCCATTTTGTCCAACTGCATAACCAATATTGGCATCGGTAAAATAAACAGAACTTAATTGATTCGATGTTCCACTTGTTTGTTCTACCCAATTTGTTCCACCATTAACTGTTTTTAGTATTTTACCATAATACCCAACAGCATAACCAGTATTTGTATTGATAAAATATACTGACCATAAATTATTAGAGGCACCACTTTGTGCTATCCAATTTGTACCACCATTAATTGTTTTTAGTATTGTTCCATTTTGTCCAACTGCATAACCGGTATTTACATCGGTAAAATAAACTGAATATAACCAATTAGATGTATTACTTGTTTGAGGAGTCCAGTCTATACCACCATTAATTGTTTTTAATATAGTTCCATTTCCACCAACTACATAACCATTATTGACATCGGTAAAATAAACAGAATATAAATTAGTACCAATTATTTGTGTGCTCCAGTTTGTACCACCATTTAGTGTATTTAGTATTGTTCCACTTTGCCCAACTGCATAACCTGTATTGGCATCAGTAAAATATACTGAATACAATAGATTTGTTGTACTACTGCTACTATTTGTTTGTATTGTCCAATTTGTACCTCCATTAACTGTTTTAAGTATTGTTCCATAATAACCAACAGCATAACCGGTATTAGCATCAGTAAAATAAACTGAACCTATATGATTATTTGATGCATTTGTTTGTTCTACCCAATTTGTTCCACCATTAACTGTTTTTAGTATTGTTCCAAAATTACCAACAGAATAACCGGTATTGGCATCGGTAAAATAAATTGATTTTAATGAATTATCTGTACTACTTGTTTGAGCTATCCAGTTTGTACCACCATTAACTGTTTTTAAAATTATACCATAACTACCAACAGCATAACCGGTATTTGCATCTGTAAAATAGACGGAATATAAATTAACATAACCTGATAAACCACTTGTTTGCGTTATCCAGTTTGTGCCTCCATTAACTGTTTTTAGTATTATTCCACTTTCCCCAACAGCATATCCGGTAGTAGCATCGGTAAAATAAACTGACCATAAATGATTAGAGGCACCACTTTGTGCTATCCAATTTGTACCACCATTTACTGTTTTTAGTATTGTTCCATTTTGTCCAACAGCATAACCGGTATTGGCATCAGTAAAATAAACTGAATATAAATGATTAGAGGCACCACTTTGTGCTATCCAATTTGTACCACCATTTACTGTTTTTAGTATTGTTCCATTTTGTCCAACTGCATATCCGGTATTTACATCGGTAAAATAAACTGAATATAAATAATTAGTTGTACCAGTTGTTTGTGTTATCCAATTTGTTCCTCCATTAATTGTTTTTAATATTGTTCCATAATAACCAACAGCATAACCGGTATTGGCATCGGTAAAACAAACGGAGTTTAATTGATTCGATGTTCCGTTCGTTGGGTTATTCCATGCATTACAGTTTTGTGCTTTTACTGTTAATGCATTAAAAAGCAATACCCAAAAGGTAAGGCATGTTAAAAGTAAAGTTTTTGTTTTCATTCGTTCATTTTTATTTTGTTATTTATTTGTCGTATGGAACTCGCTAATTATCATTCTATTGGGTAAAAAGAATTTTTATGCTCTTTTATGCTCGTTTCATACGTAATATATATTTACTAATGTTAGTATATTAATTATAATGCAAAGATACTGTTTTTAGGTATTACAAAAACCCTATCGAATAATTTCAATAGGGTTTT
>CAZRCF010000009.1:0-21932 GCA_964598505.1 uncultured Lentimicrobiaceae bacterium
TATTTAATAAATTACACAATTTACTAAAATTTTTACATAATTCACACCTTTTTATAGATGATTGCTAAAAATGGGTATTTTAAATATAAATATATGCTTCTTGTTGTAGTGCTAAGTTTGTAGCTTCGTACTAAATAAATGTTAGTTTGCAACTAACTTTGTACTTTACCTTTGTCAAATTTACAAACTTTGACAAAGGGAACACAAACAAAAAAGTGCGAAGTTAGGAAACTTCGCACAATCAGGGTTTTCATATTACGCCGTTCTAATTTCTATTGGTATTTCGATTAGATTTTTAACAGTTGTATATAAATCGACTTCTTGTGCTGGTGTTTCAAGTGAAATTATTAGGGAATAACGTGTTTTGTTTTCCACTTTTCCTAAATGCTTTCGTTCACGCCACCAACCAATTATAGGATAAACTGCAATTAAATTACAATTAGATAATTCAGCCGCAGTTAATTTCATAAAATCAGAATGAATTGAACCGCTACTTCTATTTTTAACTCCTATCTCCCAGCGCTCATTACCTAATCCACCTGAGAGTTCGTCATCTTCTTCACGAGCAGCTACATTAATTTTTTTTCGAAATATTTCCTCTGAGTCATTCGTGTTATTTATATCAAAACGCAATCCAAAAGATTGATAACGATATTTATCTTTCCAACCTATTTCACCTGCTCCCGGTTCAATAAAATATGAAAGTGTTACTTTTAATTTTACAGGTGTATCACCCATACTTAGGAATAAATCACTAGGCCATGGAAGATTGAAAAAATGAATTTCATTGGTTTCAGCTGTTCTGCTGTCTTCTTTGAAATTGAATGGCTGAATGGTTTCCTGTGCTATATAGGTCAATGCACTTTCTTGACTATACAACGCACGGTCTAAATCGGGAACACCAAAACCAAAGGTTCTTAACAAATTTCTAAAACCTGCTCTGTTGCCTTGTTGCACATTGTGTTGAGCAAGCATTGCAGCATTCCAGTTGGCAGAATGAACAATCAAACCTCTCACAGTTTCGGACCAAGCGTTGGGATATTCGTATGCAATTTTTGCGGCAAACCACGATGCTTGTGCAGCCGCAGCACTTGTTGCCCAAATAGTATCAAAATGGTGTCCTGTATTAAATTGTTTTGAAGTGGACAACAGTTCCAAATCTTCGTGTCCTATAATGCTGTTGTCGGGTGCTTTTAATAGGTTTCCTCCTTCAAAAACCACATCGGGTTTTACAGCCCATTTTCTTTCCCAAACTAATGAAGTTGAACTGTAAGGCGATAATTCGCCTTCGTTTGCAACAGGTGTATGATTTTGAAAAATCGGATCAGTTATCAGAATCTTTTCGGTGTATGCTCCTGCTACCAATGCATTCCATGCTTGGGCAGGATTTTGAACCGAGGTTGTAAAGTTTGAATTGGGATAATCTTGCCACGAATCATCATCTGCTACATTCCCTGCGGAAACAATTATCAAGCGTTGATTTTCACCTTCACCATAAGCCAAATTGTCCACCGCACCTGACCATGAAGAAGGTCTGCCTCTGTCAGCATCTTCCTTCGATGTTATCGCCATACAATACACCAAAACCATATTCGGATTTTGGATTTCTGCTCTTGCAATTCCTTGTGAAGTTAAATCGCCCCACAATTCCCTCAGGTTTTTTCCCAGGTTGGGCAGAATTTTTACCGAACACAATTTATGCGTAAGCGGAACAACATTAGCCGAAAGAAGCACTCGTTCCATTTGACCGTAACCTGCAATTCCCGCCATTAGTGTTCCATGTCCTGCTCCGTTGGCGTGGTCATTAGTTCCCCATGCATTATCAACCGACAGTGTATTGTCATTATCTATAAGTGGCTGCAACAGTTGGTGCCCATTGTTTACGCCTGTATCTAACAAACAAACTTTTACGTTGCTTTCTGCAATTTGTATTCTTTGCAACAAATCATCAACCCACGCCTGTTGCTCAATGCGACTTTCGTTTACCCAAAATCCAGCAGGTTCTTGTCCAGCTCTGAACTCTGCCAATAAATCGCTTTGCAACATCAGTTCAACCAACTGTTCACGGTTAGCATTTATCAACAAAACGGCTCTTTCGGGAAAAACGATGCTGCGTTGTTTTGCTGTAATGCCAACGTTTTGAAGAGATGCAAGAAACTCTTCAATTTGTTCTTGCTCTTGGGTTTCTTTGGTATTTACGTTTAGCCAAGCTTCACACCATTTAGCTGCATCTGTCGGAATGAATTGCGGATTATCTGTCCATAAACCTTCCAACAATGCTATGCTTACGTCTTCAATGCTGTTCACCAACGGTGCGTTTTTGGGTTCACCCTTTGCCGTTTCTTCCTGTTGGTATTTTTGAATTTTATTAATGAAATGTCTTTCTTTTCCGTTGGGAACATATACGGTTGCTCTTAATTGCGTTTGATTCTCGCCAACCAGAATTTCTTTGATATTCAGCAAGCGAATACCTTTTTTAAGGTCTTCCAAACTTTTGGTAATCAAATCGTGGTTGGCCGCACTGGTAAACTGGATATATGTTCCTTCTCTGGTGGAAATTTGTTCCGCACTGCGTTGTTGTTGCAGTTGCTCTTTTAGTTGCCAAATATTATCAAACTGATTTAAAAGTTTTTGACTTTGAGTTGTCCTATCACGAAAGGGTATTCGCGGTTTCGCACCCATTGCCGAAGGTGCTCTATATTTCTCGCTGTTTACATTTCCTTGTATGAAGATGTGCTTATATGATGCCATTCCTTAAACTTATTTGTAATATGCTGCATTACGGTCTTTGATTGCTTTTAAGATTAAATCATTGTTCATCTGCTGCTTTTCATTCAAAACCGTTTCTTTGATAGCATCAATACATGCAAGTGATATTTCAGCATGGCTTAAACCGTTTATATTGGGCAGTAGTTCATTAAATTTTACTTTTTTACTGAATTGAGAAAGTCTATTTTTTAGTAGTGCAAGTTTTTCCTTTTCATCAGGTAAATGATACAAAATAAGATCATCAAACCGACGAAAAAGAGCTTGGTCTAAAAGTGTTTTATTGTTGGTTATAGCGATAATTAGACTGTCGGAATTATCCCTCTCAATAAATTGAAGAAAAGAATTTAATACCCTGCGCATTTCTCCTACATCATTATCTCGACTTCTTTCTCCACCAATTGCATCAAATTCATCAAAAAGATAAACGCCTTGCTTTTGCTCAATCAAATCGAAAACTTGACGGAGTTTTGCACTAGTTTCTCCCATATATTTCGTTACCATTTTATCCATCAGAATAGTAAACAAAGGTAAATTCAGTTCATTAGCTATAATAGATGCTGTTAAGGTTTTCCCTGTACCTGGAGGTCCTGACAATAAAACTTTCCTTCTGTTCTCCAAATCATGCTTGCGAAGTTTATCTCTTTGAACAAATTCTGAGATGATACGAGAAATTTTTAATTGAATATCCTCAGAAGTTATAATATCTGTAAGATTGACTGCTGGAACATTTTCCAGTATCAATCCTTGTAAATCGGGTGTAAATGACTTTGACTTATACTTTGTTTCTTTCGCCTTGTCAATTATGGTTTTTATCTCATTGGCCACCAATGTATGCCCCAGCTTTGCTTCATGAGCTGCAATCTGCAAAGCAACAGTCGTGAACCGCTCAGGTTCATTGTTGAAGTGAGATTTAATTAGCGATATGATATAGTCTGCTTTTGCCATATAAATGCAAATTTACCATTTATTCTTATCATTTCGTTTTTTTTTTTCACAATGGTTTACTTTATCTTTAGTTTTCTGTCTGTCGTTTCTGTTTTCACACTTGGCGGTAACTAGTTTATATACACACCTTTTTACCTTACAAGGTTTACAAAGCCACCCAAAAACGGAATGCTTTGTGCACCTTTTATAATATTTTAGGTGTATAATATTACCTGCAAATATAAAACATAAATTATTATAAATTTTACAATTGTAAGTATTTTGAAAAAATAAAAAATATTTACAAGTTTGTTCGACCCCTATCGGGGTTGCATGGTTTATATATGTCTCTTTTTCTATAAACTTATGACCTCTTCGAGGTCATTTATCAGAATGTTGTGCGAGGTTTGCAATTTCGTACTAAGTCATTGTTAGTTTGTAACTAACTTTGTACTTTACCTTTGTCAAAGTTACAAACTTTGACAAAGGTAACGCAAACAAAAAAGTGCGAAGTTCCAGAAACTTCGCACAACGAATTTATAAAAATGGATATGTTTGTCTCCCAAAAAAAGTTTACACTTTTTATTTATACTCGGTTGAATAAACACGTTTTCTGTGTTTAGTATGTAATCTGTTTTTACTTTGTAATGTAGTTTTTTGTACGTTATCAGATTTTATATACTTCTCAATTGTTAATCGTGCCATAAGATAACTTACAGTTGATTCTGCCCCCTGATTAAGATTTACATGAGTTTCTTCAAGCCCATCGTAACAACCACCTGTGCATGGATTGTAAATAATTTGTTGTAATCGATTTTTTCCTAAAAACCAATTAAATGCAGTTTCCATTTTTTTGTGGTAATCTTCATCTTTGAACACATCGTAAAATTTGCTCAAAGTCATAATGGTATAAGCAACATCAATTGGTTGTTCGCCATATTGTTCTGCTTCTTTTCCTTTTTGAAACCATTTTTTATTTGAAATAACCTCAATACCGTTTTCATTATAAATATGCGACAATAAAAAATTAAACGACGATATTGCAATGTTTTTGTAAAATGCTTCTTTGGTAAGCAACCAAGCGTATAACATTGCTTCGGGCAAAGTACTGTTAGCATAAGTCAGAGAATTTTCAAACCATTCCCATTCTTTACTCGATTGGTGATTATACAATTCTGCTAATCGATTTGCAAATATTTTTATAAGAATTACACTTTTTTGGGAGTTTGAAGTTTTATTATAATAATAAAGTCCTTTTATTGCAAAAGCCATTGCTCTGGGAGAATGCATGGAACTCATACAAGATAATGATTTTTGAATTATATTGTTTGATTCTGAAGTAATATCATTAGGTAATATATCGGTTAACGACATTAGATAACCCAATGCCCAAATAGCTCTTCCATTAGAATCATCTAAATTTACCTCCTTGTTTTGGTCGGTAAAGTTCCTTTCCTTATCAACATAATTTAAAAAATTGCCTTCTTTTTGCTGACAAAACTTTATAAATGCGAGATATTTTTTTATATCGTTTAGGCATAACTTATCACCCGTTGATTTAAAGTACATACACATTGCTACTAAAGCTCTTGCATTATCATCTAAAGTATATCCTGAGTTAATATCGGGTTGATTAATTTTTGAAAACTGAATAATACCTACATCGGTTGTCATTTTCTTTATATGACTGAGGTTTACATCAGGTATATTGTATTTAATAGCAATACTATCGCCATATATTTGCCCAAACAGCATTGTGTGAGCTACAGCAGAGTTTTCCCAAGCTGTAGAAACAATATACTGTAATGTATTTGAACTAATACTTTTTCTTAGTGGATTGTTGTTTAGCAAGCGTATAACTCCATCAGCTAATTGCTTTGAGTCTTGAAAATCAAATATAATTCCGGTATTCTTATTTAGCACTTCCTTAGCATGAGGAATTGGTGTAGAAATTATAGGGCATGCACAACTCATAGCATAAGCGAAAGTGCCACTTACGGCTTGATTAGGGTCGTTGGTGGTAAATAAATATATGTCGGTTAGTTGTAAATATTCAAGTAATTCGGGCAAAGCCAAATAATTATTTATAAAAATTACATTATTTTGAATTTTAAGTTCAGAAACTCTTTTTTCAAGTGATTCTCTGTATTTTTCACCTTCAATTTTATTTACTTCCGGATGCGTTTTACCAATAACAAGGAAAACTACTTCCGGACATTTTGCTATTATTGCCGGTAGTGCATTAATTGTTGTTTCAATACTCTTTCCAGAACTAAGTAATCCAAAAGTTGTAAGTACTTTTTTATTTGAAAGACCATATTTTTTCTTTAAAAATTTTACACTCATATGTTGTACTAAGTGAGTGCCATGTGCAATTACATTTATTTTATTTGTTGGCAATTCATATTCTTTTGATAATATAGTTGCAGAATTATTGGTCATAACTACAATAGATTGACATATATTAGCAATTTTTTTAATATTCAATTTTAATGCTTCATTTGGATTAGGTAATACTGTGTGAAAAACAATAACAACCGGTTTCGACAAATCGTTTATAAATTTTAAAAAAGCATCTTCTTGTGCTTTAAAAAAGCCAAATTCATGTTGAATAAATACAATTTTTACATGAATATCCTGATTTATAGTTTTAGCTAACTTTTCATATTCTGAAGGAAGCGACGTATTTAAAATATATTTAACTTCATCAGGATATTTATAATTAGCATTGTCTGTTTCTAAAGCACAAACATTTACTGATAATGAATTGCTGAATTTGTTATTAATTGCTTTAATTAAATCCTGCGAATAAGTTGCTATACCACATTCACGAGGAGGATAAGATGTAACAAAAAGAATTTCAGCCAAATTTTTGGGTTTATCTTGCATACCATTCGTTGTCCATTTTATGGAAGTCATATCGGGATTTACAAAGTCTCCCATATTAAACAACTGCTGGTATTTATCAATTCCTATATCAAATTGATTATTAATGGTATTATTTTTCATCGGTTTTTATATTAGATAACAATTCTTCAATTAAAGCATTAAAATTTACGGTAGCACAAGCAATATGAGAATCAGCTGCTCCGTAGTATATATATAAGGTTTCTCCAAATTTTGCTGTTCCTGTAGGGAAAACAACATAATTAACTTCGCCATGCAATTCCCATTCGTATTCGGGCTTAAATAGTGGGTATGGAAGTCGTGCAAGTTCTTTTGATGGATCATTTAAATCGAGTAAAGCAGCGCAAGCTGAGTAAACAAGACCTCTTTCGGTTTGTTCCACTCCATGATAAATTAAAAGCCAACCGTGTTCTGTTTCTATTGGAGGACAACCACTTCCAATATAACTTGATTCGTGATTATAAACCGGGTCGAGTACAATATTTTCATGTAGATTAATAAAATATTTTTTCCAAAACTCTTTTGTTAGGTCTTTTAGTTTTTTTATTGAAACAATTTGAATACCAGGTCTTATGCGGTGCAGAAAAACCAAATTTCCATTTATTTTTCTTGGGAAAAAAACTACATTTTTATCCCAAAGCAACATTTTTTTATCCGGATCAGCATCTTGATAATAAAAAGTGTAATTATGGTAATAATTTTCGTTTACCATACCGGTTTTTTCAGCTAAAAATACAAATTTTGCATAAGTTATAGGAGGAACTATAATTCCCAGTTTTTTAAAATTAATTAAATCTTTTGAAGTAGCTAAGGCACCGCGAGCATTAATTCCATCGTATCCGGTATATGTCAAATAAAACGTATTTCCAATCTTTACAATTCGGGCATCTTCAACTCCCTGCGTTTCATAATCAAATTCCGGTACTATTATAGGCTTATTCCATCTTTCGGAAATGGTTAATGGACCATCTAACTTACAATAGCCAATGCTTGAACGATTTCCATTTTGTACCGCTCTGTAAAAAATATGAACATTGTCGCCTACTCTAATTACTGCAGGATTAAGCACTCCTTCGTTTTCAAATTCAAAGCGAGTCTTTGATAATATAATGCCTACTTTTTTAACTTTTATCATAAAGATTTAGTTTTTTTCCGCCAAAAGCGGATTGGTTTAATTTTTAATAATGTGGGCATAGTGTCGCCTAACAAAAATCCCCAAGGTTTTAAGGGTTCAATGTAATCGAAAATTAACTTTGCTATTGCTAATAGAGGTATGGAAAGAAACATACCGGTAATTCCCCATAAAGCATTTCCTGCAATTACTACTATTACCGAAAAAAGTGCATTAATTTTTACTTTTGAGGCAACTATTTTAGGAACAATAAAGTTATTGTCGATAAGCTGAATAATATAATATAGAATTAAAACATAAATAGCGAACCAAGCAGATGATTTTGTTGCTAATGCAATCATCATAGGTAATGCAACTGCAACGAGTCCTCCAATATATGGTATTAGATTGAGCAATGCTCCAATAATACCCAAAAGAATTGCATAATCAATTCCAAGTATAAATAATGCAGTAGTATTTAGTATTGCCACCATTACAAATTCGATTACAAGCCCTACCAAATAGCGTTGTATTACAGATTTGATTTGAGTAATAATTTCACTTACATTACTTTTGTTGATTTTACCAAAGAGCATGTAAACAAATTCAAGTAAAATGGGTTTGTAAAATAAAATCATAAAGATATAAACGGGAATTAAAAACAAAATAACTAAGCCGTTTCCCAAAGAAACTATTGTTTTACCAATTGCAGAACTGCTGTTATTAATAATTTCGCCTTTTGTTTTAATTATCCAATCGTTAATAACTTGAGCATTAATATCTAAATAATTTGAAATCCAAATAACAATATCATTAAGTACTTTAGTAGATTTATCGACTAAAACAGGCCATGATTCACTAAAACTACTTGCCTGAGAAAATATTAAAGCACAAAATGCAACAATAATTATAAATGTTAGAAATAGAGTAATAATAATAGCAATTATTCTATTTATTCCTATACGTTCAAAAAATTTTACTACAGGATGAAGCACAATGGCAATAATTACAGATAAAATAATAGGCACAATAATGTCTTGTGCGATATATAAAAACGCTAAAAGGAAGAATATACCAATAATAAAAGATGTTGCCTTAATAGAAAAAGGCAATTTTATCTCATTTTTAATCATGGTTTTTTTGATTTTATTTTCTTTTTATCGAAAATTTTATGAAAAATATACTGACCCACTGATTTTATAGCTAATGGTTGCTGAGCAACAGTTTTTGTTACGCCAAACTGCAAAACAGAGCCAATAATGTTTCTGAAAATATTATTAGATTTTCCTACAACTATTTTCTTTGAAATATAGCCTGTAGCCAATCCAATAGTAGTACTTAAAATATTATCGATTATATTTGGATATGAAATAGCATCTTTTATAGTGCTTTTTAGCATGTTAAAAGGTTTAAAACTATCAGAAGTAATATAAAATTGCTCTTTTAATTGTTGCATTTTAAAAGTTTGTTCAATTTCTAATAATTGAATTTCTTTTTTAAGCTCTTTTGCTGAATTGATATTTTGCATGAGTATTTCATTTTAAAATTTGTTTAATTATATAGTTACAAATAATTTTTTTAAACCATTTACGCATAAACAAGTTTAAAACAATCACAATAAAAGCATAAAAAGCTGCTATTACAAAAAATCCATAACATATTTCGCCAAGAATATTTCCAAGCCAAAAAGCTAATCCCAAGTTTAAAAAAAGCAAAAAGGAAGCAAAAAATACAAAGACAATAGACCGAGATATAAACGAAGAAGCAATGTCTGATGCTTTGTCAATGGTTTTAAGTTTTACTAAATCGTAACTGGTTTTTACGTATTCAGTTGCTTTTTCAAGTAGCGATTTAATTAATTCCGCATTGTCTTCCATGATTTATGTTTTTTAAATGGCATAAACACCAAACATTTTTTTGTTTATGCATGATGTTATAGCCATTTTTAATGATTTTTATTTATTTAATGAATTAACTTTTAACAGATTTAATCTCATTTTCATCTTCAATTAGCTTAGCTTTTTTCTGTTCTGCATAATCTGATACTTCTTCAGTTATTTTGTCAAATTTTTCGGAGATAACTCCAACAAATTCATTAAATTTATCTTTTAACGAATCTGCATAGTCTTCACCCTTTTTTGTAATTTTTTTTCGGGTTTCTGATCCTTTATCAGGAGCAAATAAAACTCCTAATAATGCACCGGCTGCTACGCCCGCTAATACACCTAATAATAATTTTCCTGCATTCATGATTTTGTTTTTTTTAATTGTTAATAATTTAAAAGTTTTTTCTGCCTTGAATAATTCTAAGCAATATTGCAATGATTGCAATTATTAGAAGTATATGTATAATACCTCCAATACTGTAGCCAACAAATCCTATAACCCATAATATGATAAGAATTATTGCTATTAGATAAAGTATATTTCCCATGATTTCAAATTTTTTGTATTTTTTTTTAAACTTACGAGGTTTTTGAAAACCTCGTAAGTTTTCTATTTGTTTTGAATATATGATATTTTTTATTTTTAAATAAAAATATGTGTTAAGTCGAATTATTACAATCGGAAACCAATAGTAGCTTGATACCAAACATTTTTGTAACGAGGTGTTGTTGATGAACCGTCTCCAATATTATTAAGTAAATCCCAACCGGCTCTGCCGCTAAGTACAATATTTTTCAAGTTAATGTCGGCACCAAATAAAAAGCATAAAGTGTTTTTGCGGATATTATCGTTTTCAAATTCTTGTTCCTGTTCAATAGTTGTAATTGCCGTTGCAAAAACTTCTTTACTTTTTACAAGATACGAGTATTGCGGTCCTATTAGTAATGAGATAAATTCTGTGGGCTTCATTGTAAACAGAATGGGTACATCAATATAACTTAAAGTACGTGTAAATTTATAGTTTAAGCCAAGTATTTTACCGGTTGCTTGAAATCCCTTTTGAGAATATAATACTTCAGGCTGAATTCCAATAAATTTTCCTATTGGTATTGATACGAAACCACCAAAAGCAAAACCAAATTTTCCATCTGCACTAAATTCCTCACCTTTTGAATCATAAACATTTGAATAATTTGTTCCAATTTTTGCACCAAAATGCAGTTTTTCACGAAAGTCAGTTTTATTATCCTGAGCTTTGTTATAGTTAACCATTAGAATAACTATTGCAAATATTAATAATGTTTTTTTCATTTTCTTAATTTTTTATTTTATTTAGTATTTTTGGTTGAAAAACTTTTTAAATCATTTCCCATTTCATCTAATTCGTTATTAAATTCTATTTTGAATTTTTCCCATTGTTCTTTTCCTGATTCTTTATAATCATCTAACTTCTTTTTTAAATCAGTACTCTTATTTTCTAATTCTGCTAATTTTTTTTCATATTTAGCTCTATTTTGAATTTTTTCTTTTGCTATTCTTGCTTTGAAATCAGAAATACTTTTTTCGTGAGCAATTATTTTAGCATCTGATTCTCTCCTGAATTGCTGAATTGAATCATTTAATGCTTCGTTGAGATCCTGTTTTGCATCTACAACTTTATTTTCTGCTTCTATCAGGTTTTCTTGAGCATTTTCTACTTTTTCACTCGACGACCGGCATCCGATAAAAGCTGATCCTGTCATTATTGTTATTATGACAAAGGTAATTAGTGGTTTTTTCATCTTAATTTGTTTTAATTGTTTTTTTAATTTTTCAGTTAATAGATAAAAGCAACGTTTTAAAATGTATTTTTATAACTGTGCTTTTTTAGAATGCAATTGACTAAAGTGCTGAGATAATCTTGTACAACTCTTCTTTAGTTTTTCCAAGTTTGATTTGAAGTTTTCCAAACATTTCCTCTTTTTTTCCCTCTGCAAACATTAGGTCGCTATCGGTTAAGATTGCGAATTTTTGTTTAAGTTTACCTTTTTGTTCATTCCAATTTCCTTTTACTTCTGTAGTGTTCATATTTTTTGGTTTTTTTAAATGTGAATTTATTTTCACAATACAAAGGTATGTTCATAAGTTTGAGAAAGCATTACATAATTGAGGGAAATAGTTACATCATTCACACATTTATTATTGTTTTATAAAGTTAAAAAAACCTGTGATTTTTTATAACTCACAGGTTTTTTACCAGTCATCAATCATTTCATTCAACTATAAAAAAGCAATTTTCATAAGCCTGATTACTTTTGATTCATGTGAAATTCTTTTTTATCGTTTCCATCTATTACATAATACCAAAACGATTTCTCTTCTAATTTCAAAATGTATAATGTTCTCGACGCATGACTATCACTTCCGGTAAGTTTTATTTCATTATCATTATTTTGAAATACCCAAGTGCCACTTCCATTTAAAATACCCCATGAATATGAATAAGCTCCATTTTTTGTAAAACTTTCTACATAGCCATTAACTAAAGATGTGTAGTCATCGCCATTTACTTTGTAATTATCTATTACCCAATTATTAGCTACTCTTTCTGAGCGGGAAATTAAACTAAAAGAAGGTCCATCAGGATATTTTTTACAACTTTGAATACTTAGCTGCAATAATCCTATAAATATAATAACTACAGCTATTTGTTTTTTGTTTTTCATCTTTTTTATTATAAATTTTTATTGTATTACTCTTGATATTTTTAAAGTGAATTAATAATTTTAAACAATTCTTCTTTTGATTTTCCAAGTTTGATTTGAAGCTTTCCAAACATCTCATCTTTTTTGCCTTCTTTGTACATAAGGTCATTATCAGTAAGAGCTGCAAATTTCATTTTAAGTTTGCCTTTTTGCTCATTCCAGTTTCCTTTTAATTCTGTTGTGTTCATATTTTTTGTTTTTAAATGTGAATTTATTTTCACAATACAAAGGTATGTTCATAAGTTTGAGAAAGCATTACATAATTGATGGAATTACTTACATCATTCACACATTTATATTTGTTCCTTGTATTCGTAAGTCATCTGATGACTAATTGTAAATCAGTTATTTATATACACAATTGCATTTTTAGTCATCTGATGACTATCAATGTGTTAGCACTATCCTTGAGGATTTATGGTTGTTTATTAAAATCAAAAAAAAACCTTACAAGATTTTAAAAACCTTGTAAGGTTGAAATATCAATAAATTATAAATTATTTCACTGAAAACTAAACTACAAAAATGACTTGTTTAATATTGAATAATTACTCAGTAGAATATTTTTTCCCATTAATAGTAATTTTTTCGCAGTTTACAATAGTATAATTTAAAGCAATAACTTCACCGTTTTGTGAGATATGTTTTACCCCATCGAAATATATATTAGTACCAACCATGGCAACATTAATTAGTTGTTTTGAAAAATTCGTTGGTAAACGAAGCACGATGTTATTGTCAAGAACTATGCTTTTCAATTTACCGTTTTTGTATTTTAACAATTTACTTATTTTGCCTTCACTTGTTATATATTCTTTTTCTTTTTGAGATTCAACTATCGGAATAATATTAATAGAATCATATATGTTTTTTCCATTAGCTGTAATACCTATCATTTTTATTTCATTGCCCTTAGGCAATATAATTTCAAAACCTTTAACAGATATAGTTGTTCCAGTATTAACAGACATAGTTAGTTGATTTCCTTTGTTTGGTGGAAATTTTACTAAAAACATTTTATAATTTATTTGAAGATTAAAACCATCATATACATAGTCGTCGTTATATACCCAACCTGCAACTTGACCGGTAAAAATAATTGCTTCGTTGTCTATTTTTGATGCACTTTGTGCACTGCTTTTAAATGTAATAGCTAATAACAATGTTATTACTATTATTATTAATTTTTTTGTTTTCATTTTTTTTATTTTTTTTATTTAAATAGCAATTAATGAATAGCAATTCCAATAGTTGAAACACCTGTTGAAATATCAAGGAAAGCTCCAATACGACTATTTATATGATATTCTGTTCCAATGTGTAAATCAAAAAATAAAGAATTGGTTCTATTGTAGTAATTTTTATCACCATAGTAGTCGCTATCCCATTTTGAACTTACAATTGCCAATCCTAATGTGCCCGATAGATAAAAATCCCATTTATAGTTAGCTCTAAGAAGTTGGTCAAAATAGTATGTTCCTTTAATACCTAAAGGAATAACTGTTTCTCTATAGAAATAATATTTGTATGGATAATTATGATTTCCCCAATAATAGCTTTTTTTAAATGTGTAAAAGCTTAAAAATGGAGCTAACGTAAAATTGCTTGCTATATCAAACTCATAGTTGATATTTAAAACAGGTATTGAACTACCTACATAACCGTAATAGCCCGAATATCCTCCAATACCCAAACCTAAATTTAAAGTTTTTCCGAATTTTTCCGAATTATTTGATTTTTGAGCTGATGTACTAAAACTTAGTAACAGAAGCAAGAATAGTGAAATAATGATAGTTTTTTTCATACGTTTAGTTTTTTATTTGTTTTTATTTGTCGTATGGAACTCGCTAATTATCATTCTCTTGTGTGAAAAAGAATTTTTATGCTCGTTTCATAATTTTGTTTATTAAATTGTTTATATTTTTTATCAATACAAAGGTAATTTCCAATGTATAAAAAAGCATTACACAATTTAATTAAAGATTTACATCATTCACACATTAGTGTTTTTTAGTTGGAATTATAAAAAGAGGAATTGTTGTATGACGCAATACTTTTTCAGTAACGCTTCCCATTATTATATTTTCTAGCCATTTTTTGCTGTGAGAGCCCATAACAATAATATCTACATGATTTTCTTTTGCAGTATTTAATATTGAATCAGCATAATCGCCATCTTTTACTATTGTTTGAATGTTTTTACCACCAAGATGCTTTTTAGTTTTATCAAGAAATTGTTGAGAAGCATTTTTTAGTCCATCAATATTTTCTAATTGCAATAGATTTATATCTAACTGATTAGAAAATCCTAATATTGTATCATGCCCGGGTGATGTATAACTTGTTGGGCTTGATATTACATGAAGTAATAATACTTCTGCATCCATATCGTTAGCTAATAATAATCCTGCTTCTGCAATTTTTTGCGATGTATGGTCGTAATCTAATGCAATTAGTACCTTTTTAATTGTTTTTGTTTTCATACATTTATTTTTTTATTTGTTTTTTATTTGTCATAAGGAATTCGCTAATTATCATCCTCTTGGGTGAAAAGGATTTTCATGCTCGTTTCATAATAATAAAATCCTTTCTTTTTAAGTGATTATATTTCAGATGTATAATATCCGATACCGGAAATTATTTCTTGCATCTCTTTTTTAGTTTTCCTAAGTTTATATTCAATCATACGCAACATGCTTTCTTCATTACCATCGTTATGTTGCATATCTGCTTCTGTTAATTGAGGATATTTTTCTTTAAGCTTAATTTTAAGCTCATCCCAATTATTCTTTTTTATAATTAAATTCATAGCTATAATTTCTATTTATTTTTCAAGACTTCTAAAAATTGCTTTTTCTTCGTTGAAAGAATGTGGGTAAAAGGTAATTAGTAGCAAATTTTACCGCAAAGAAATTAAAAGAATCGCAAAGAATGCGCAAAGTTTTTTTTATATTCTAATTTTTAGAACTCCTTTTTATTAATATTGCTATTTTACATATCATTTGTTAGATAGTTTTTTATCAAATAAAATTGTTATAAGTATAATAGCAGCAGCTATTATAAGCAGTATATGAACAATTTCAGATGGTTGAAAAAGAATTATCCAAATTATTATTACCAATCCTGCAATTATATAGAGTAAATTTTTCATGACTTTAAGATTTATTTAAACAGTTAATTTTTTAAATTCATATTTTTTATTAGACTTTTAAAAATGTTTTTTTCTTTGAACTGCAATTATAAAACTCTCATTTACGTTAGTAAACTTATATTATAGGATTTTGGTCGCATTAAAAACTAATTTTCAGAAATCATCAATAAAATTACTTCAAAAGCTAAAGAAAAGTATTACATAATTTAAGAAAAAAGTTATATTATTCACACCTTTTTAAATTGAATTTATTTTGCAATAAAAGCGAAGAGTGAAATGTAATATACATTTTTTTGATCTTCGCCCTGTTGTGCAAAGTTTGCAACTTCGCATTAAATAAATGTTAGTTTGTAACTAACTATTTCCGGAAATTGAAGTTGTAAAACTTCAAAACAAAAAAGTGCGAAGTTCGGAAACTTCGCACAATAGGTATTTCTTCCTTTACTTTTGTCTTGAAACACCTGACCGAAGGAAAGAACGAGTACATTATAATAAAAAAACACGACAACGAGTAAAAGTAAGCAAAAGTTCAAGACTGCACCAAAAAAGCTAAAAAAGAAACCATTTTTACTAAGCGAGCCAAGCAATAAATGGTATTTAAGTAATTTTTATTAGCGTGACGGATTTTACAGTTCGTTACTTATTAGCATCATAGCACCCGCCTCGCTTTTAACGTAAAAATGCTTTCTTTTTCTTAACGCTTTTTTGCTGAGGTCGTTCTTTAAACTTATGACTTAAGAATTTGGCTATTCCCTTTCAACTTTTTACTTTCAACTTTTTCCTTTTTACTTATAAAAAGAAATTATGTTTTGCTGCTTTTTAAGATTAAATATAGAAATATTTACTTTTCTTTTACATTTGGAACTGATTTAGTTTGTTGCTTTTTTGTTGGTTGTGAAGTGCGTTTTGGTTGTGATTGTTGCTGCTTGTATGGTTGAACATTTCGTTGTGGTTGTGGTTGCTTAATAGGTTGAACACTACGTTGTGGTTGTGGTTTTTGTTGCTTAACAGGTTGAACATTTCGTTGTGGTTCTGATTGTTGTTTATTATAAGGTTGTACATTTTGTTGTTGTTTTTGTGTATTTGGTCTTTGATTTTGAATTTCCGGTTTTATTTGTATTGGAGTTTTAATACTATTTAAATTTCCAACTTTTTTTGGTGCAGATTTCTGTCTAAGAGAATTATTTTTTTGTACTTGAGGTCTATAAATCTGAAGTTGATTTTTGTTCAAATTCTCACCAGGTTTATTACTTTCTTTAATTTTAACGGGAGTAAAACTTTTTCCAACACGTTTTTCAACTTCATTTCTATCCGGACCGGCATTATAAGTTATATTACGTGATTTATTTATACGAGTATTATTAATTACAGTGGTATTGTTAATAATTGTAATATTGTTTGTTGTGTTAATATAGTAGTTATTGATGTTCCTTTTTCCAAAATGCGAACTTCTAACAAATGTATATCTATTGAAATGCTCATTATATCCTGAATCATAAGCAATACTTATGCTAATACCAGGACTCATAGGTGCCCAGCCATAATAATCTGACGACCTTCTCCATGTTACCCATCCAGGTCCCCATTCGTTATCCGGAACCCATATTGGTCCATAAGTATCGTCGGTGTACCACCTGCCATAATGAAAAGGTGCCCACCCCCAAGGGTAATTTGAAACCCATGTCCAACCTTCATCGGTTAATATCCAGTAACCATTAGTAGCATAAGGTGTAAAACCTTTATCAACATTAGGTATCCAAACATATCCATAAATATTATTATAAATCCAAGTTCCATAAGGACTTAATTCATCATAAAAAACCTGAAAGTTAACAGATACATTTTGTGCAGATGTTTTTTGTGGTAAAATGCTTATGCTTAGAAACAAAATAAAAAAAACAGCAATAAATTTGATTTTTGTTTTCATACGTTTAGTTTTTTATTTATTTTTTATTTGTCGTATGGAACTCGCTAATAATCATTCTCTTGGGTGAAAAGAATTTTCATGCTCGTTTCATAGAATTTCTTTTTATATGATTAAATGATAACAATACAAAGATAAGTTCATATATTTCATAAAGTTTTACACAATTTCTATAAAAAATTACATGTTTCACACGTTCATTTTTAATTTATTATTTAATTGTCGTATGTAACTCGCTAATTATCATCCTCATGGACGAAATATTGTTTAATGCTCGTTTCACACATTATAATTTTTGATATAAATAGTGCCTGCCAGAAAACACTGTGTTTGATAAGAAAACGTCAAATTTGAGGTATTCGTAGCAACAAATTTAGGGCGTTTACTAGTGTAAATAACCTAAATTTGTTTCAAGAATAACGAAAAAGTTGGCGTTTTCTTGCGAACACTAAATAGACTGACTATTTTTAATAGCCAGTCTATTTATTTATAAGCTGTAGTTATTATTAAACTTACTTAGCAGGAATAATATCAATTATAACTGTTCGATTATAAAATCGTTCTTCAGGATATTTGTTTTCAAACGGTGATAAATCAACATCTTCCCCAAATCCAATTACTTCAAATTTAACATCTTTTCTTTTAACTTTAGCTAAAGCTTTTCCAATTATTTTTCTAACATCTTTAGCACGAGCTGTCGATAATGTTTGGTTATAGTTTTCATCTCCAACTATATCTGTATGTCCGTGTATAATAACTGTTGCTCCAAAAGGAATTTTTGGTGTAACAATATCAGAAAGATATTTTTCGTAAATAGATATTGATTTTGATTCATTAATTTCAAATATAACACTAAATCTCATTCCTTCTTCTCTCTGAGGTTGTGTCCAAAGTACAATATGAACAGTAGTATCTTTTTTTATTGTATCGCCACTTAATGTTGTACCTATCATTGTAACCTTATAATTACCTTCCGATTTATTTCCTAAAACGTTTTTGCCTCTCATACTAACAATATCTTGAGTATAGGGTCCAAAATTTTGAATAATACCAATTTCATCTTTAATTTCTAACGACCATGACGAAAATAATAATTTTGCATCGGAAACATTAAAAGTTAAATATGCATCAATTGGCACTTCCTGAACTGTATTTATTTCAATTGGCTTTAATGGTGCATCGGGTCCGCTTTGGAATTCCATAAGTAATTCAGGAGATGTACTCCATATTGATACTCTACGATCTCCTTCACGAAGCAAATCAATTTCATATTTGGCTCCAGGTTGTTCCGATGGAATTCTTGGTTTAATACGACCTTCGGTATTAATTCTATTTGCATTAATTCCAAATATATCAACTAAGTATTGCTTAACAGATTCAGCCATTGCCATTCCATCATCGATGCCTTGAATTGATGCACCTGATAATCTAACAGTTGATGAAGGATTTTTTCCCATACGGTCGCCTAAAATATTTATAATATTATAATAAACAATCATTTGCCTTGCCGAACGACCTGAAAGTTTTTTTGGAGCAAACACTTCCAACTGGTCTTCTTTAAAATCTTTTACTTGGTCTTTTTTTAGAAGTACATAGCGATCGGGTATAATTGTAGAATTTAAATCGAAAAATATATAGTTTCGAATTGGGAATGTTTCTCTTACTCTTCTTTCTGTAGATATATTTTTTGGTGCATTTACCGTAAACAGCACTTGAGGGCTTAAATTAATTTTTTTGAGTATATCAAAATAATAAATATCATCGCCACCTTTTCCACCAGTTCTATTGGAAGAAAAATAACCTTTAGTCATTGAGTCATTAGCTATTGCAGCAAAATCATCAAACTGAGTATTTAAAGGAAATCCTACATTATTAACACTTCCAATCTCAGAACCATTAAACTTGCATATAAAAATATCAAGTCCACCTATTCCAAATAATCCATTAGAAGAAAAAAGCATTGTTTGATTTTCATTATTAAAATATGGAAACATTTCATCACCTTCGGTATTTATTTTATTTCCCATATTTATAGGTTTAAGCCATTCTCCTTTTTCGTTTTTTGTGGTTATATAAATATCTTTTCCACCATAACCACCAGCCATATCGCTTGTAAAAAACATGGTTTTACCTTCAGAAGTCAAACAAGGTTGCCCTACCGAGAATTCGCTATTATTGTATATAAATGCTTCGGGTTCTGTCCAATCTCCATCTATATAGTTGCTAAACCATATCTGAAGTTCAACAATTTTATCCTTAGTTTTATCTTTGTAATTATTTCTGGTAAAAGCCATAAATTTACCATCTTTGCTAAAGCTTGCCGGTCCATCGTGCATTTTACCATTAAGCTCAATGTCAAAATTATTTGGAGATTTCAATTGATCATTTTCTACTTCAGAAATATACATATCACAAAAAGGTTTTCCCGTCCAATTTGATTTTTTTGGAAACATTTTTGAACTTCTACTTGAAGCAAAAACAATTGAATTTTTGTAGTAACATGTACCAAAATCTTCAGCATCAGTATTTATGCTTAAACTTGATATTTTATATAAGCCATCATCTTTCAATAAATTAGATAATTCGGATTTATTTAATAAATAGCTTTTTACACGCAAATCGTTAGGCTTTAGTTCAGCAAATTTATCCATCCAATTATTTGATTCATTATATTTTCCATTGTTTTTTAAAACCATGGCATAATTGTAATAATCTTCCGGTATAATTTCTCCTTGCGATAACATAAATTTTGAATAAACTTCTTCAGCAAGGATATTTTGATTCATTTTGTGATAACTATCTGCCAATTTACGTTGTCCATTTAAGGTTAATTGTTTTGCCTGAGTATAAGATTCAATTGCTTCGTCATAAGCGTATCTAAAAGCATACTTATCCCCTTGTATTTCTTTTTTTGATTTTTCTTGTGCTGTAACATTAATGCAGATAATAATAAATGCAATAACTGATAAAATCATTTTTTTCATGTCTTTGTTTTTTTAAAATTTAAAAATTTCGAGGAGAATGTATTTGTTTTTTGCCGGGAAACACAAAATCGTATCTTAATACTAACTCATGACTGCCCTGATTGTATTTTGATGTTTCTAAACCATTAGACCAGTCGAATGAATAACCTATGTGAAGTTGATTAGTAATATCCAAACCTATAAGACCTCCTACAGCATCGCCCGTGCGATACATTGCACCAACTAATAATTTTTTCATAAATATAAATGATGCACTAAAGTCAGCTTGAATAGGTGCAGTAGATGTAACTTTAACTAATGTTGTTGGTTTGAAAGCAAAATTATTTGTAAAATTTATCAGAGTTCCTGCAATAAAAAAGTAATGTCTTTTCTCTTTAGATATTAAAGTGTTTCCATTAATTTGATTTACTTCAGAATAGCTATTTTGCAATAAATATGGAACTGATAACCCTACATAAAAAAATTCTC
Organism: uncultured Lentimicrobiaceae bacterium; assembly: GCA_964598505.1. Taxonomy (GTDB): domain Bacteria; phylum Bacteroidota; class Bacteroidia; order Bacteroidales; family WCHB1-69; genus CAZRCF01. The sequence goes on from CAZRCF010000009.1 coordinate 20,870, forward strand.
TTGAATAATACGCACCAAAACCGAAGTTGGGGGTAGTAAGGTTACTTATGTTAGTTTGAAACACAGGATCATTTTGTTGTTCTAATTCAAGTGTGTTTAATTTTGCTTGAAATATATTTACTCCGGCACTTATACCAAGAGATAATTTCGATTTTTTTGTTAGTTGCATAATAAATGCAAAGTCTCCAAAAATTGATGTATTATTTGTAGGACCAATTTTATCGTTTAGTACAGATAAGCCTAAGCCAATATGTTCATTTCTTAAAGGTGCATGTATTGTAATCGTTTGTGTTAATGGTGCATCTTTCATGCCAACCCATTGTGAACGATGAAGAGCTGTTACTGTTAATGCATCTCTGCTTCCAGCATAAGCGGGGTTTACCATTAATGTATTATACATGTAATGTGTGTACATTGGTTCTTGCTGTGCATAAGTTAAAATACCCTCTACCGTTAACAGCAATACTAATATTATTTTTGATAGTGTTTTCATTTGAATATTATTTTTCATGATTATTTATATATACTATTATTACTTATTAAGATAGATTGATCCTTTGATTACGTCAGTATTATTACCCAAATTTAAAAGATAAAAATAAGTACCAACAGGCAAATTGCCATCAGATTCAATAATTAACCCCTCGTTTGATTTACCATCCCAAGTGTTTTGATAAGGACTTGCTCCAAAAACTTTATCACCCCATCTATTATAGATTAAAATTGAATTGTTTGGATAATTGTCAATACCTCTGATAACGAACATATCGTTTATTCCATCGTTATTTGGTGAAAATCCTTCAGGGATAAAGAAATCAACAACGCAATTATTTACTACAATTGTTATGTTTGACGGCGCTGAAGCACATGAATTAACAGAAACAGTTAATGAATAAATATTTCCATCTGTTAATGATGCAGAAATAATCACTGGATTTTGAGTAACCGATGAATATCCATTTGTAGATGTCCAAAGATATGTTGCTCCCAATACTGTTTGTGCTGTTAAATTTATTGAACTCCCTATACAAACCGGTGAATTACTACTTGCAAAAGCAACAGG
>CAZRCF010000010.1:0-524 GCA_964598505.1 uncultured Lentimicrobiaceae bacterium
TTACCGCCAAAATAACAAATATAAGCAATTATTATAGTTTTGGTATGCCATTAAACAACAGGGTATTTAACTCGCAGTCAGGGAGTTATAAGTTTGGGTATCAAGGGCAGGAAAAGGACGATGAGTTATCTGGCGAAGGCGACCACTTAGATTTTAAGTTTAGAGGCTATGATACAAGAACAGGAAGATTTTGGAGCGTTGACCCATTATACTCAAAATATCCTTGGAATAGTCCATACGCATTTTGTGAAAATAGAGTTATTGACGGAATTGATTTAGAAGGCAGAGAATATGTTAGATTTGATAAAGTTCCAAGTATTGTTAATACGGCAATTAATTCTTATCACAATAATGGAGGTAAAGCACTACCTGTTGTAGAATACAAAGGAAATAAGTATTATAATGTTGGAACTCACCTAAAAAACGCAACTGGTAAACAAATTACTGAATGGATTTATAATGAAATTAAGCCAGTTATTCCAACAAAAGATTATGTTGGGTATGGAGATGTTGTTGATGCTTAT
>CAZRCF010000010.1:537-1774 GCA_964598505.1 uncultured Lentimicrobiaceae bacterium
GATTGCTTGGTATCTTGTAAAGCTCAAATAGCAGTACAGGGTTTATCTGTGAGTGATTTGTATAAAGATGCAATACAAATGTATAAATCAGGCACACAGGGTAATGAAATAAAAAGGGGATTAGGAATTGATATAATTCAAAGATGTTTAGAAAAAAGTAAAGGCGTAATTGTTGGTGTTGATTTGACTGGAATAGCACAAGAAGCGAATACAGCAACTGATAATACAACAGATCATTTTATTACGATAGTTGGGCGTGGTAATGATAAAAATGGTGAGTTTTTTACTTTTTATGAAAACGCAACAGGAAATGCAAAAACAGGTACAGATACTAAAACAAATAAATTGTACTTACAAAAAGATGGAACACTTAAAGGTAAAACATCATGGGGTAATTTAAAAATTACTGTTACTCAAGTAAAACCATCAAAAAAGAAATAGAATGAATAATGTAAAAAATATTATATACGGAATAATAATATTGATAACAATATCATGCAGTCAGAAAAAAACATCGGATAATGTAAGTGCTAAATCTCGGCTTTCTATGCAGCAAATTTCTGATTCTATTTCTAAGATTAAGAAAGTATATGAAGTTTTTATGTCCTATAACAAATTAGAAAACTTATTTAAAAGCGGACTAGATCGCATTATCATACCTAATGATATTATTAGAAAAATAGTAAAATTGGATGGCACATCATTTAATAATGAAAAAGCAGGCTACTATGGTGAATTTATTAGTCATTCAAAATATTATAATTTTGTCCAACTCAGACAAGGTTATAACAATGTTTCTCGTAATTTATTCATTACTTTTAACAAATATGGACAACAAATTGATTTTAAAATATTTGTAAAAGAAATCTGGAATTGTAAAAGTAGTTATATAGGTTCATGGGCTCACTTTCCAAATTACAATATTAGTAATGATTTTATTGTTAGTTATTATAAAGCAAAACCATTAGATAAATCAATGCCAATACATGATAAATTAAAAGTTATTAAAGAGGAGAAATGGTCAATTGATTCAAATGGTTTTTTTATTCTACTGCCCCAAAAGCAATAAACCCAAAAAAACGATAATAGTAAAAAAACATTGGTAACAAAAAAGCCACCGACAAGGTGGCTTTTGCAATTACAAATACTCTTGTAAAAGTTTTTCAATTTCTTTGTCTGACATAGTATTTTTTTCGCCTTTGTTATGTCCGGCCGCCGGACTTTCGGATCGTCCACC
>CAZRCF010000010.1:1784-7799 GCA_964598505.1 uncultured Lentimicrobiaceae bacterium
TAGATGGAAAGTAGATAAACTGTTTCATTAATAATCTTCACAAAGGAGATAGCTCTTGCACCACCAGATTTCCCTTTGTTTTTAGATGCAATGGCAATGCTAATTTTATACACATCATTGCCTAAAGGCGTTCCTATTGTTGGGGTTTCGGCAAGTTCTTTACCAAGCTCATTAATTTCTGATCGGAGAGAAGCATATTTTTTAATCAATTTTTTAGCTTCATTTTTAAAGTTGTCGGTAAGTTCAATTTTATAACTCATTCAAAAAATCGTTTAAAGAGGTTGTTTTTAATTTTCCTTTTTTAATTAATTTCATTTCCTCAAAACCTCTTTTTATATTGCTTAAAATATCCTCTTTTGAAGGAGTTGTTTCTTCCCACATCTCTAAGTTTTCAAATTGTGTTTTCATTGCTTCCCAATCGTTCATCGGAATAAAAACCCCTGTAGGTTTTCCATTTCCGCCTTGTATTATTTGTAAACTCATAATATTTTTACTTTGCCGTTTATATATTTTGTTCAAAAAAAGTTTGAAATTTTTGTTTAGTAATGCAAAAATACAAAATATTAATAAATTAGTCAATAAGTTATATATAATTATTAATTGTTAATGGTTAAATGTTAATGATTGTAGTGTTACTAAAACTCTATAAAACAAAGCGAAAAAGCATTGTAAGCAATTCAATTAAAAAAATAAATCGGTTCACGGGGAAAAAATTAACGATCTTTTTATTATTAAACTAACTTCTATAATTCTATAATAATGTTAAGTACAACCATTTGTTTTTTTATGTTTAAAAACATATTTTTCGTTTTTCATAAATAAATAATTAAAACTTGATATTATTTATAATTTTTATATAAATTTGTAAATCAATCTTAAATTATATTTAAAAACGAAAAAGATGAAAAAATTAATGCCTACATTTTTTATAGCTTTTATGTTAGTTTTTAATACTATAAATGCTCAAATATCTTATCAAAATAACTCGAAAGGTGAAGTTATTATTGGTAATGGAACTACACTTAATAGTTATCCAATTGATGCCTATTGGGGATATTCATATTCGCAAAGCATCTATTTAAAATCTGAAATTAATCAAAATGGTTTTATTTCAAAAATATCATACTATTTTAATGGAACAGATTTATCAAACTCTAATAATTGGACAATATATTTGGGTCACACAACAAAAAATTCATTTAGCAGTACTACTGACTGGATTCCACTAAACGACTTAATTCAAGTATATTCAGGTACTTTCACCAATCCTACAGCTCCAGGTTGGATTGAATTTAATCTTACAACTCCTTTTAATTATAATAAAATTTATAATCTGGTAATTGCAGTTGATGAAAATAAAAGTAATTTTGATGGACAAAACGATTTGTTTTATTGTACTTCTACAACAAATAAAAGAAGCATGATATATTCTGATGATAATACTAATCCCGATCCAATTTCTCCACCTACAGCTGAATTGCGAGAATCATATATTCCTAATATTAAATTAATGGTTGATCCACCTCCACCTAATGATATTGGAATTTCAGCTATTATTTCCCCTGCATCACCTACTGAATCTGGAAATATTGTTCCCCAAGTTACTGTGAGAAATTTTGGCACAGCACCTCAAAATAATATTGCTGTAAGCTATAAAATTGGAACAAATGGCACTTTAGTTTCTACAACAATTCCTTTCTTAGACTCTAATGCAACAGTAAATGTAAGTTTCCCTTCTTGTAATATTACAAACGGAGTTCACAATTTTATTTTTTACACAAATAATACAGGCGACCAAATTCGTTATAATGATACAATGAAAAAGACAATTACAGTAGTTCCTAAATTAACTAAAGCATATTGTGTTACAGAAAATATTAATCCATCATATTTTTATTTAGAACTTCCTGAAAATATTTATAAACTTGTTACTCCGGGAGGAGGTTCAATTATTAGAAGTGGCGCTTGGGCAAATAATAAATGGTTTGCAGCAATAAATACAACAAATAATTTATTAACTATTGATACTGTTAATGGCAATAATACTGTAATAGGTCCTATGTCAGTAGGAACTGGAAACGCTAATGCTCCAAATGGTATGTCGTACGATTATAAGACTGCGACAATGTATGCAGTACTTTCAACAAATTTATATATTGTTGACCTATACACAGGAGCAATGACTCTTGTTGGACCAACTGGTATTTCTGGATTTTTAATAAATCTTGCTTGTAGCTTAGATGGTAAACTATTTTCAATTAATATCACTAATGATAGTTTATACTCTATTGATAAAACAAGTGGAGCTGCTACAGGAATTGGTTCAATTGGATTAGATGCAAGTTTTGGTCAAGATATGGAATTTGATCATAATACTGGTAAACTGTATTGGGGATACTGTGGAGATTCAACTATTCAAAATGGATTATATACTATTGATACTGCAACAGGTAATGCTACGTTAGTAGGTTTACTTCAAGATAATTTATGTATAACTGGTTTTGCAATTCCTTATAAATATAACAATGTTGGTGTTAATGAAATAAATCCTGAAAATTATAGTTTCGAGATTTATCCGAATCCCGCGAAAAACGAATTAAATATTACTTCAAATGCTTCCTTTAAAACCATTAAAATTATTAATTCAATTGGGCAAGAAATAATTAATAAAAATGTAAATAAAAATATTTTTCAGTTAAATACATCTTCTTTAAAAAATGGCATTTATTTTGTTCAAATTGAAACTAAAAATGGGATTTTTATAAAGAAATTTATTATTAGTGATTAGTATTTATTATAAAAACTTCAACATATAATACTTTCAAACAAATAATTAATGCCTTTTAATGAAAAAGATAAGGTACGAATAGGCATTTTAAACATAATGCCCGAAGCAGAAAAATATGAAAAATATTTGATTAATTCAATTGCAAATCAAAATATTTCTGTTGATATTGTATTAATTAAAGCTAAAAATCATACTTACACTTCGAGTGATAAAGCTCATCTTGATAAATTCTATATTAATTTCGATAAAGCTATAGAAACAAAAAAACTAGATGGTTTAATTATCACAGGCGCACCTGTTGAAACAATCCCATTTGAAAATATTAGCTATTGGAGTGAATTAATAGAAATTTTTGATTACGCTAAACATAATATTATAAATACTTTAGGAATATGTTGGGGTGGAATAGCAATTGGAAAATATCTCGGTATTAATAATACAATTTTTAAAAATAAGTTATTCGGAGTTTTTAGTTCCGAATATCTTCAAAAAAACCATTGGATAAACAATTGCTCAACAAAAATATTTAATTGTCCACAAAGCCGATATGCAGGATTAAACGAAAATGAGTTATTAATTGCCGAAAACAATGACTTAATTAGATTGCTTGTAAATTCCGGTGAAGCACTACATTACATATTTGAATCTTCTGATGAACGATTTATAGCTCATTTGGGACACCCAGAATATAATACAACAAGAATATTAGCCGAATATAATAGAGATAAATTAAAAGGAATAAATAATATTCCTCAACACTTTGATATTAATAATCCAGTTTATTCATGGCAAAAAAGCAGTATAGATTTTTTTACTAATTGGCTAAATATGATTTATAGCAGAAAAATTATATCTTAAAAAATAAATTGATAAATGTTAAAATGATTAGTGTATTAATTTGATAATATCTGTAATTTTATCATTAATTAAAATACAACTTCAACTATTTCAGCATTTTAACAACAATTAACTCCAAATTAGCTTTATCAATATTTTTCCAAGAACGATTTTCGTTTGATAGCACAAATACTAATTCGTTTTCACAAAGATTATATTCTTGATTTTCAACATTTATTATTCCTTTTCCCGATTTTACATAAAACAAAACATTAAAAGGGTTTTTATGAATAGGAATTGATTCATCTGTTTTTAATATTAGAAAAACAATCTCAATATTTTCTTCACTAAAACATTTTAAGGCTAAAGGAGAAGCTAAAGCCACTTGATGATTTGATTTGGTGTATATTGTTGCCATATTTGATTTTAATTTGTGAAAGGTTATTAATAAATTTAAACAAATATACATAAAGGAATTGAAAATATGTAAATTTGCAAAATGGCACAAGCAATTATTTTACAAGGTTCAAATCAGGGTGATAGATATAATTTCTTAAAGATTTCTGAAAATCTTATTTCAGAAAAAATTGGTTTAATATTAAATAAATCACCAATATACGAGTCGGAACCATGGGGTTTTGAAACATCGGAATGGTTTTTAAATCGTGTATTAATAGTAGAAACAAAACTCGCACCTACTGAAATTTTAAAACAACTATTATCAATTGAAAATCAATTAGGGCGTGTGCGAAATGATAAAGAAAGCTATCAATCGAGGAGTATCGATTTGGATATTTTATTTATTGATAATCAAATAATTGAAACTCTTGATTTGACAATTCCACACCCACGTTTACAAAATCGTATTTTTACATTAATTCCACTTTGTGATATTTTGCCAAATTTTATACATCCGATTTTCAATAAATCTATTAGTGAATTATTAGATATTTGCGAAGATCAAAGTGTTGTTTTAAGTTGGCAATCATGTAAGAAAGGATAATGCATATATTTATTTAGTGTTCGCAAGAAAACGCCAACTTTTTCGTTACTCTTGCAATAAATTTAGGTTATTTACACTAGTAAACGCCCAAAATTTGTTGCTGCGAATGCCTCAAATTTGACGTTTTCTTATCAAACACAGGGTTTTCTTCCAAGCACTATTTAAGCGCGTTACATTAATTTATATTTTGTATTTAATATTTTCTACAATACAAAAAAACTGTCTTTACTTTTTCAGACAGTTTTTTTGATAAATTAAAAGAATGAATTTATTATAAATATCGATTTTTAAGAAACTGACATTTTTAGCATATTAATTTCATCTTTTGATAAAATACGCCATCTGCCACGAGGTAAATCCTTTTTGGTAAGTCCGGCATAATAAGTTCTATCTAACTTAATCACATCATATCCAAGCGTTTCAAAAATGCGGCGAACAATTCTGTTTTGTCCGGAATGAATTTCGATACCAATCATTTTTTTAGAATCTTCATTTATATATGCAATTTCATCAGGTTTTATATAAGTATCGTCAATTTCAAGACCAGCAGCAATGGTATTCATGTCGTTGTGTGATAGGTTTTTATCTAATTCCACTTGATAAACCTTTTTAATTCCAAAACGTGGATGAGTTAGTTTTTTTGCCATTTCGCCATCGTTGGTAAAAAGCAATAATCCGGTAGTATTTCTATCAAGTCTGCCAACAGGATAAACTCTTTCGCGGCAAGCACCATCAATAAGTTCCATTACATTTTTTCGTCCTCTTTCATCTTCAATTGTTGTAATATAATCTTTTGGTTTATTAAGCAACACATAAACAGGCTTTTCGCGATTTAAAACTCTATCTTCAAAGCGAACTTCATCGGTAGGAAAAACTTTTGAGCCTAATTCGTTAATAATAACACCATTAACCATAATTGCTCCGCTTTCAATAAGTTTATCGGCATCGCGGCGAGAGCATATTCCCGAATTTGAAATATATTTATTTAAACGTATAGGTTGGTTCATCTCTTCTTTTTCAAGAGAAAGGACTTTTTGTTTATCAGTTAATCTACCTGTTTGGCGACGTGAAGCAACAATTTCGGTTAGTATTTCCGAATTACCGGTTATATCTCTACGGGCTGGACGACGGGCTGGACGATCATTAGAGCGTTCAAAAGGTTTTCTTCCGCTTTCTCGTTTGTCATAAGCATTTGGACGATCTTCTGAAGGCATACTGTGAAAGCGTCTTTCAGAGCCACCTTCACGTTTCTCAAAAGAGCGTGGACGGTCATCATTAGAACGATTTCCAAAATGACGTTCTCCGCCTCTATCATTATTATCGGAATAAAAAGGTTTGCGGTCGCTGCGGTCATCGGTACGACCAAAAGGTTTTTTAAATCCATCAT
>CAZRCF010000010.1:7899-21712 GCA_964598505.1 uncultured Lentimicrobiaceae bacterium
GTTTTTTAAATCCATCATCACGTTTCTCAAAAGAGCGTGGACGGTCATCATTGGAACGATTGCCAAAACGACGTTCTCCACCTCTATCGTTGTTATCAGAATGAAATGGTTTGCGGTCGCTGCGGTCATCGGTACGACCAAAAGGTTTTTTAAATCCATCATCACGTTTCTCAAAAGAGCGTGGACGGTCATCATTGGAGCGATTGCCAAAACGACGTTCTCCGCCTCTTTCGTTGTTATCAGATTGGAAAGGTTTGCGGTCGCTACGGTCGTTTGTATTACTAAATGATTTATGGTATCCGTCGTCGCGTTTTACAAAAGTACGTGGACGGTCTTCTGAAGTTTTTGGCTTCGCAAATCGAGAGCCACCTTCAGTTTCGCTTCTACGAGAATTTCCTTGAGGTTTTTCTCTATCAGAATGAAAGTTTGGTTTATTAAAAGATGTACCTTCTCCGTTGTTTGAAGAAGATTTATAATTTCTTTTGCCCGCATCATCACCATCTGAGCGGCGTTTTGACAAGCTGGCTGTTTTGCTTGTCGAACTTTTAAAAGCCTTTTCGCGTCCTCCCGACGTTGAATTTGCGGCTTTTTTATTATTTTTCATCATAAAACAATGTACGTGTTAATTTTTCAGTTTGCAAAATTACAAAAAAATATAATACCTAAATAACTTTAATGTAATTATTTTCAATTTATTGTAGATTTTATTTGCTAAATATTTCCAATTAATTAAAAGATAAATGGATAAAAATCGAGTATATAAAATGAACATCTTAAAAAATACAATCATACCATTTGCGAATTATTAACTAGATATTGTATATTTGCAAAAACATTTTATGCAAAAAGTAATTACAGATAATATAGATAACATTAAAGTGCTATGTGAATCGCATAATGTTAAAACTTTATTCGCTTTTGGCTCAGTTTGTACAGAAAAGTTTAATGATAATAGTGATGTTGATTTGCTAATATCTTTTAATTCAATGGATTATGGGGATTATGCGGATACTTATTTTGATTTAGCAGATAAGTTTGAAGATTTATTTCATCGTTCGGTTGATTTAGTTACTGATAAATCTTTGTCAAATCCATATTTTATAAATTCAATTAATCAAACTAAGACTTTATTATATGGATAATAAAATTAAAAAATAATTATTTGATATTCAAGTGTCAATTGATTCAATTGAAAATTATCTTATTGATAAACGTGAATTTAATCTTTATATGGCAGATAAAATGCTGCGTAGAGCTGTGGAACGTGAATTAGAAATTATAGGCGAAGCAATGAATAGAATCGAAAAACTTGACTCTTCAATAAACATTTCAAGTAAAAAACAAATTATTAGTATGCGTAATCGAGTTATTCATGGCTATGATAAAATTGACAATGAAATTATTTGGGGTACAATTATTAAACATTTACCTTATTTGAAAATTGATATTGAAAATTTACTTAAACTTTAAAAAAGCTCACATACCGGGAGCAAAAGCATCTTTAATAATATTTATACTTTTTTGCTTTGAATTAAAAAGTACAGAAACAATATCAAATCTAAATTCATTATCAATATTGTATTTTTCGGCGTAATTGTTTGCTGCTCTAATCAAAAATTGCTGTTTTTTCTTATTTACGAATGTTTCAGGCTCACCAAAATAGTCGCTTCTGCGAGTTTTAACTTCAGCAATAACAATAATATCGTTTTCCTTTGCAACAATATCAACCTCATCGGAACCAAAACGCCAATTGGTTTCTAATATTTCGTACCCTTGACTTCGAAGATACTGAACAGCCATTTCTTCGCCGGCTTTGCCAAAATCATTATGCTCTGCCATAATTGGTTTTTTATTGAAAATTTAATTCACAATTATTATTTACATTTAAAATGACTCTGCTTCCCAAAAGCAAAGCAAGATTTTCATCTAAATGTCCGGCAGGAAAACCAAAACAAACAGGGTAATTATACTCATCAACTGCTTCACTAATAATTTGTTCGGCTGTTTTGCCAAAGGAAATAGTATTATCGTTCATATCCGACATTCCTCCAACAATTATACCGGCTAAATTTGAAAGCTTTCCACTTCGTTTTAAATTCATTATCATTCTATCAATATGGTACAAATACTCGTCTAAATCTTCAATAAATAAAATTTTACCATCAGTATTAATATCCGATTTTGTGCCAATTAAACTATATAAAATTGATAAATTTCCACCCACCAAAATACCTTCGGCAACTCCTCTCCTATTTAAATTATTAGATGTAAAACTATATTTTGGCTTTTCGCCTTGCAAAATTTTAATCATCGATTTCATAGAATCGTTAATACTTCCATCAGTAGGAAAGTTCAGTGGCATAGTGCAATGCAAGGTTTCGAGTCCTAAATTGTGTAAATGTGAATGAAAAACAGTAACATCGCTATAACCACAAATCCATTTGGGATTAGATATTAAAGGAGTGAAATCAATTTTATCTATTATTCTAACACTTCCATAACCACCACGAGCACAAACAATTGCCTTAATATCGTCTCTTGAAATCATCTCTTGAAAATCGGACAACCGTTCAGCATCGGTGCCAGCAAATTGATGATATTGAGCATATAAATGTTTTCCTAAAACTACTTGATAGCCGCAATTGGTAAAAAAATTTATTGCAGGTTCAATTTCTTGATGAAAAACCTTTCGGGCAGTAGAAACTATTGCTATTTTATCGCCTTGCTTTAATTGAGGAGGTTTTATCATAGTTTTTAAATTATAATTTTTACAAACTTAATGATTTTAATTATTAATAATCAATATTCTGTAATAAAATATGATTAAAATACATACTAAAAGTCATTATAATATCTCATTATATTTAATTATTGTTTGTGCATAACGGTTGCGGCTATGCCCAGTAAGGGATTTCGAAGAACGTCACTATCCACCGACACAAAAGCAAATGCGGGGCAGTTACTTCACATAACCACTAAAACCCCAATGTTTTATACACGTTTTTACCTGCTGTTATTTCTTTTTCAATCAATTGATAATCGTCGTTTTTCTCAATACTAATAATCTTTTTGATTAGAATATCTTCTATTTTTTTTATGTCGCACATTTCCATTATACCCTTTTTCCCTTTCTCAATTATCAATCTATTTGCTTCAAAAGTTTCGCTTTGAATGTATTCTGAATTATTTTTAAAATCTATAATACCGATTGGTCTTTCAAGAACTGAAAATGCTTTAATTGTATATTTAGAGCCACCTGTTTTAGAGCTTTGAACTAAAATCAATGCATTTGACAATCCTGCTTGAATCCTACTTGCTTTACTACCAGAAAACTGGTCTTCTTTTTTATTTGGTTCAAATTCTGATATTAGTAATCCGTTATTTTCAAGAACTTTCTTTGCCAATTCTTTTGTCAATTTCGGACAAGTATATTCATAATTCAAGCCACCAGATAATACACCAATAACATTCGGAAATACAGTATTATCTGTTAATATTGAATGTTTATCGATTCCATCTACTAATCCGTTGCATATTGACCAGCTTTTACAAAAATATGAACCAACTTTATTTGCTATTTTATTCCCTAACTGTGTTGATTTGCGAGTGCCAATAATAGCAATAGATTTATCAAGTAGAGTTTTGTTTCCTTTTAAATACAGTACAGGAGGAGGGTCTTTTATTTCAAAAAGTGATTTAGGGTAATCGTTATCAAATATTGTAACTACCTCTATTTCGGAAATATTACAATCTTGAATAATGTTTTGAGCAATTTTTTGATTTTGCTCAAAGTCTGAAAAATCGAGTTTGTCAATTAGTGAACATAATTCTTTTGGTAGTAATATTTTATCTTTAATGTAAGCATATTTCTTCTTAATAAATGCAGACCCAACTCCATTTAGCAATGAAAATGCAATAAGATTTTGAGCTATTTCATTTTTCATTCTTTAATATTTTCAGTATATCCACATCCTTGACCACCAAATTTTGGGGGCAAACAAGAATAAAATTTATTACCATCTATTTTCTTTATCTTTATTTTTAGAGCCTTACCACATTTCGGACAAGCTTTACTTTCAATTGGCAAAATAAGATAAAACAAAGCTATAAACAAAATATTTTTCGCCCCGTTTTCTCTAAGCTGGGTAGATATTTCATAAGCTGTCGCCGAAGATGTAAATTGGTCGTCCAATATTATTATGCTTTTATCTTTAACATTAATAGTTTTATCAAAGAAAAGATTTTTTGAAATGAATTCTCTTCTCGACTTATAATCTGGTCTATTGCGTAAATTTCCATCAATATTATCGTTCCATTTGAACATTTGAATTTTAGGTATCTCAACATTTACCAATTCAAAAATTTCTTTCATTTTATTTGGGGGTGTTGTTGTTGATTTGTCTGTAAGATATGTAAAATAATCCCATTTAAAATGATTGAATGATAAAACGTGATTGATATAGTTTTCAGCACTATTACTTAAATTTACAAGAAATTCCTTTGAGCGGTTTGGATTATCAATTTGGTAGTATTTGTCCGCTTTTGCATATTTATCACATTCTCCATCGTTTTGACGAGCCAAACATCTAAATGCCATAAACCCATTTAAATACTTTTGATTTTTAAAGTTTACAGCCTTAGTAGAATTTCCGCCTTGAAAAATGCTTTCAAGTGCCAATAAATTTTCTACTGGATTGTTAATTATATGTTCAAGTTCTAAAAAATCTTTTGCATAAAATGTAGGCCCCATTTTTATGGGCTTCCAATCCTGTCCGATTCCATCTCGTTCTTCAATCTCAGATGCAACATAGAAATTAGTTAATACCGTTCTTAAATTTAATCTTCTTCCTAATTCTACGTCTAACCAGCTGTCGCCGACCATAAGAAAGTTATCCTTATCGACAAATAATTCTTTTAAATTGCTATTATTTTCAATAAAATCTAAAGTTTTATGAGGATTTGGTTTGTCTGTCAATGAAATGCAATCTACTTGAAATATTTCTGAAGCAATTTTATTCACATATTTTGGATGAGAATCAGACACAATAATTGGCGTATTTCCTTTATTCTTTTGGGTTTCAATAAATTCTTTTGCTCCTTTTATCAACGGTATCTTGGTCAATTCAGTAGACACTAGACCATCTTTCATCTCTTTATATTGAGAATGAGCAGTATTGGTCAATGTTCCGTCTAAGTCAATTAGTATAATCATTTGTAAGCTGTGTCTTTTTTATAATAGCAGGTAACGTTTTGGCTGTATGTTTTTGTTGCCGATTTCGGAGCAAGTCACTGTCAAACCGTGATGAAGTTTGAAGCGAGCCAAGACCCTTAATCTCAGCACTTACTCGGCAATAAAACATACAACCTTTTACCAACTGGGTTTCGTCTATCAATTTTGACCGTCAATATTTCCACTTTGGTTTGGTTTCTTTAAATAGTTAATAGTAGTCCCATCAAATTCTAGAATTTTTTCTCTATGCAAAGTATAAATAGTTTCTGTGATTTCAGTCCTTTTAAAACCAGTCATACTTTTACATAGGTCATCAATTGTCAATGTTACCTTTTCTGTCACGCAGCCTATAACAGAAAATCTTAGTTGGTTTGGTTCACTTATATTTGTATTACCAACAGATGAATTAAAAATGTGTTTCTGCATTGCATCCAATTGAGTTTTTAATGCTCCAAAAGTATCAGTATAAGTTCTATCATAAAGTTGCTCTAATTTTGAAATAGCATTTTTAATATCAACTTGCATTAGTGCAGTCTCTTTATTTTGCTTATTACTCTCCTTATAAAACCATATGGACATTATAATTGCTCCAACCGATAATATTGTAGAGATGCTAATAGTTACTATATTTAGTATATCTTGTGTATCCATCTTTTTAAAAATTACGGTTTTTCATCCAATTATATTCTTCTTCTGTGTGTCCTAATGCCCACCAATTTTTTTGAACTTGAATTACAATCAATTTATCACCATTCAATGTGAAATTTCTTAAATTGTCAAGAACCTGTCTCGTTTTTTGGGTTGTTTCAATAAACCAAGTCGACTTAGATTGATGCCACCAAAGTCCATAACTTTTAATCGCTTCAATTAAAGGCTCATAATTGTTGCTTTGAAGATCGTATGAGATACAATATACTGCCATTTTCTAATTATTTCGTTTTTAATTGTCGTTGCAAATTTACTTTTTTTCTTGTTTTTTAAATTGTTGTTTCAGTTTTCTAACCTTGCTGGTAAAATCAGTCCGTCTAAACATCTCCGTTTATTAATAAAAATTTGCTCAAATTTAAAGCGATTTATCAAACTTTCAAAATTTTGTGTAATATTTTTCGATACCCCCTGTTTAATTATAAAGCAAATATAATGATAATCAGTTAATTAAACAAATAAAAAACAGTTAAGTTATTAACATTCAAATTGTTAATAAAATTAAGGATATTGGGGGGTTTAGACAGTCTGACGGTTGGCGGTATGGTTAGTTGTCAATTTCGAAGCACATACCTGTCAAGTTACAAGAACCTTTGATACGAGTTGTAACGCTTGAATACATAATGCACCGGCAATTAACTATACCGCTTGTTAGGCAATCGTGCTGCTTTCTTACTTGTTTGGGGTCAATCGTTTTGCTTATCATTTATGTTCTTTTAATTAATTCAATCAGATTTGAAACAAATACATTAAACCTTTTTCCTTGCGTATCAATTAAAACTTGAGGAATACTGCCTCGAAATTCAATTAATTTAGGGTCATAAGTTTCCGATTTTAAAAGGTTTTCTTTAACAAGTTTGTCAAAGTAATCTCCTAAATCATCATTTACATTAATGAACTCATTTAAATCGTTAAACTGAATGTTCAATTCATCATCTATTTGGTGCTTTTTCTTATATTTATCAACATTTACAGAGATAACAGCATATCTATTTTTTTCAATTGCACATTTTTCTGTTTGATTTTTACTTAATGCAAAACGCCCGTTTTCATCCCATTTTGACTTGACTTCAATGAAATAAATGGGATTATTGTTCATGTAAATTATAAAGTCTTGACCATTTTGTGCTTCTTGATTTACTAAATCGGTATCTTCTTCAGACTTTTTAATCGCAATAGTATCTGCCAATTCCTTATCCAATTGCTTTTGAATTAAATCTTGAATTGCCAACCCAATGAAGTTTATATAATTCAAATGGTTGTTTTTTCGATTATCTTCTTTCTGCTTTTCTTTTCCTTTATCAACTAAATCCTGTAAATTCTCTATTTTGGCTAAATCACCCAATAATTCAATAGTAGCTTCATTTTGTGTTAAAATTGAAAACAAGCTTGATCGTGTTTTCTCATTTTGAAATTTATGCATTAAAATTTCTTCCTTGACTCGGTTTATGTTTTGTAGCCATTGTCCCCAAGTATTTGGTCTTTCTGATATTTTTTCAACTATAAAAAGAATTTTGTCAATAACTTCATTATCTAAGTCTTTTACAGGGACAAACCGTTTCTCTGGATGCAAAGCTAGTTCAATGTCTGTACCTAGCTCTGTTCCACTTACAGCTCCGCTGTGCTGTAAATACTTTTCAAACCCATCATATGCGAGGTCTTCAAAAATATCTTGCCCTGTTATTTCAACATGCTTTTTCTTAAATTCTAAATCTTTTACATCATCCTTTTTTAATTCTGACTGTGCTTTTAATTTAAAATTTTGATTAGGAATACATGGTAATTTATGGAGCAGCTCTTCTTTTAGGTTTTTATTATAGAACATTATAGAAATGACAAGTTGAATTTCTTTCAGTTTATTTTCTATATTATTATTCTCTATACTATTGAAATATAAGTTAGCTAAAAGTTTAAAAGCAGGCTGAAAATTAATTTCAACAGTAGGGTTTTCGATTTTTTGTAATTGAGGATTGAGGTTAAAAGCCTCTAAGTAAAAATCAGCTAATTGACTATTGATATTGGTGTTTTTGCTTAAAGCAATAAAATTATATAGGGATTGTTTTAACATTTCAATCCTACACAAACCGAAAGAAAAATTTTCATCCATTTTGGCAAACTCATCATTAAGTTGATTACAGAACTTTGAAAAGTCATCTTTAAATTTTTCACGAGAATAATCAGTAACATTTTCTATAAAATAAAAATCTTGGTGTAGGTATTTTTCACTTATTGAATAGTTGATATAGTCTACAACATCAATTAATTCGTATTCTATTTTATTCCATTTTACAAGTTTATCAATATTCATGAAACACCCATGAATATTAGGAACTAAAGACAACCTATTTAATAATGAAATATTTGACGATATTTCTTTTATAAATTTTTTGTATGCTTCTTTATCTTTAATATGAAAATAATGTTTACCACCCTTTTGGGCAATTATTTCACCAATATTTTCAAATGTTAGTGTTTTGAACTTTTCACAAACATATAAGTTCCAATTATTAATATACTTACTAATTTCACAATACAAACCGAATGATGGTAATTCCCTAAATTGGTTAAGTAAAGAGTAAATTGATTTAGCTATTTTGTTATCTTTTTCTAAAATTGAAGTATCAAAATATTCAAATGAATCTATAGAATGAAATCCTTCATTTATTTGAAGTCGATTAAGAACTTTTATTTCATTTATGAAAGACTCTTTTAACTCTTTCTCAAAATTAGAATCACTTTCATTAAATTCAATTTTACATATTTCTAAGAAATCCAATTCTTCATCATTTTTAATCTTATGAATTACCAATTGAAAAGCTGTTTTTAATAACCTTTCATTTGTTTCTACATCTGACTGAAGTTCAATATTATTTTTTGCTTTATGTAAAAAATCCCTCTCCTTGTTTGGTTTAAAATCATTGGCATGTATTAAAAAGTTATAACCCGCCATGGTAGTATCCATTAATGGATAAAACAAAAATAACTTTGGGATATTGGTTAAATCAATTTTTTTGGACCCCAATATGATTTTTACATTTTGCTCGTCATTTTGGATAAGTGGAATATAAAAAGGCTCATTATTTCTTGATAATTCAATTTGGTCTTGCTTAGTCGCATTTCTTTTAAAAAATTCAATCTTATTACCATTGTTTATTTTGACGCTTTTGAGCTTACTATTAAAACAAAAGATATATGGAATTAAAGATTCAATATAACCAAACATATTTTCTATGCGAATTTGATTGCTTTCATTAGCAAAGTATTCAAATGATGTGAAGGATAAAGAATTCTCTAATGATTCCTGATTGAAATCAATTAATTCCTCTAAAAATGCATCTTGCTCAAGTAATTTATCTGTTAGAAGTTCAGGTGTTGGAGCATTTCTATCTAATTTAAAGTTTTTAATTATTTTATATTTATTGTCATCCAGTTGAATAGAAGTATTTACTTCAATGGTTTTCCCGTAAACATGTGTGCTAATGAACCCCGTACCATATTGACCAATTTTATTTTTATTATCGCCATAGGTTTTACCAACACTAAATTGCTTTATTAATCCTCCAAACTCTAAATCAGTAAAAGGTTTTCCATTGTGTTTATAAACAAAACCCTTTTCCGTTTTGCTAATTTCTATTTCTCCGTCTTCATCAATTGTATCTAATGCGTTTTGAAATAACTCCCAAATAGCTCTTTTCTCCGCATACTCAGGATTAATTTCACGAATACCTATGAATATATCTCGTGCAAATGATTCAAAATGAGCTCTTTTTTGTTTATCTCTATACGTGGTCATTGTCTTATAATTTGTATTGGATTTATCCATCATATCTCTGTCAGATATTTTTTAAAACTCAAGCCCATCTCTCTCTTGGTTTTAGCATGTTGCCTAACATGCAAATATACAAAAGTTTTCATAGATAAAAGTATTAAATAAAAATATTTATAAATATACCTTATATCCGCAAGTCATCTGATGACTAATTGAAAATCAGTTATTTATATACACAATTGTATTTTTAGTCATCTGATGACTATCAATGTGTTAGCAATATCAAAATATATGCTTGTTTATTAAATACTTAAAATAGGCATTACTAATTTTACAATTGGTCAATTTCAAAATGAAGTGCGCCAAGGTAAAGTTATAATTTGGCTATTTCGCATTTTTTTTATATTTTTGCTCCTATTATAAAGCAATAAAAAGGCTATTTATTAGTTAATAATTTAATGTTTTAATTCAACACTTATATGGGAATTATTGATACTTTAAAAAATAGAAATTTCTTGAAACATATAGGATTAATAGTAGGTGTAACTATTATTATTCTAATTATTGCTTCATGGTTGCTAAAATTTTACACCCGTCATAGCGAATCGGTTATTATGCCTAATTATGTTGGAAAAACGTTATCTCAAGCAGAAGAAGCAATAAAAAACACTGATTTTGAAATTATCGTTCGAGATTCAATTTATGATTCAAAAAAACCTAAAGGAACAATTTATTCGCAAGAACCATCTTCGGGGTCAAAGGTGAAAAAACATAGAAAAATTTATGTTACTATGGTTGCTTTGGGGTCGAAAAAAATTGATATGCCAGCATTAGTAGATTTATCGCTAAGGCAAGCAACACAAATTATCGAAAATAGTGGTTTAAAACTTGGACAAGTTATTTATCAGCCCAGCCAGTTTGAAAATGCTGTTTTAGAACAAAGATTTAAAGGAAAACAAATTGAAACAGGTACAAAGATAGATCAAGGCTCAACAATAACGCTTATTGTGGGTAAAGGTGGCGCTGTTTCGGAAAGTGAAGAAGAAACTGAGTAACCGTTAACCGGTACATGGTGATTGGAAAAAGGAAAAAGGGAAAAGGGAAAAGGGAAAAGGGAAAAGTGGGAAGTTAGAAGTGGGAAGTTAGAAGTAGGAAGTAGGAAGATAGTAGCACGAAGTGGGAAGTAATTTGAAAATTTGAAAATGTGCTAATGAACAGAAAGCTAACAGCTAATCGCTAACAGCTAAAAGCTACCGATTACTGTTCACAGATTACTGATTACTTAAAATTCTTAAGCTATAAAAATAAAAAAATAAAACATAAATAAATGAAAAAAATACTTTTAATAATAACAGTTTTAATATCTACAGTTCAGCTATATTCGCAAGAAATAATATCTGGAATCCAATCAAATGCTTTACTTGAACAACTAGAGATGCCAAAATTTAAAACTTCTCAAACAAAAGTAATTACACCAATTCAAATTCCTTTTGTTGATGATTTTTCAAAATTAACATTTCACCCCGACACTTCGCATTGGATTGATAATTATGTATTTATAAACAATGACTACTGTTATAACCCTTTAACCATAGGCGTAGCTACATTCGACGCATTAGATGGTTTTGGAAAAATACACAACAACGCTCAAAGCACATCATTTGACGCCGATACATTAACCTCTAAACCAATTCGTTTAGACACAGTGTTTTACACCATACCAAAACGAGCAATAACCATTGCCGATTCAATTTACTTTAGCTTTTTATTTCAACCCGGTGGTGGTATGGGAGCTCAGTGGGCATTACGAGGTCTTAAACCCGAAACAGGCGATTCGCTTATTCTTGAATTTGGATATAAAACAGGTAATTTTGTTTACGCATATAGCGAATATCAACCTCAAACAATAGTAGTAGATACCTTATTTATTGGCGATTCTGTTCAAAACCATTGTTATCCAGATCAATGGATAATAGCAAATCAAATATATTATGAAAACGATATTATTGATGTGCCTTGCGATTCTATTTTTGTACCCGAAGTTATTTGGGCTAAAGCATGGGCATCAAAAGGTATGTCATTGCAAGAGATGTATAATGCTACCGGTAAATATTTTCAACAAGTAATGATACCTATTACAAATGCTCAATACTTAAACGCTGGTTTTCAATTTCGTTTTCGCAATATTGCAAGTTTAGACAATACAAATCTATCAGGATGGAAAGGGAATGACGACCAATGGAATATTGATTATGTTAAACTAGATATTGGTCGAACACAAATTGATACAAATTATAAAGACGTAGCTTTTGCCAGCAATGCACCATCATCTTTAAAAAATTACCAAAGTATGCCTTGGAAACAATTTATTGGATTTCAATCGGCTGAACTTGCTATTAATTTCAATCTAAATATTGCAAATTTATATAATACTACAAAAAATTCAAGCTATACTTATAATGTACTTAATTCTGCTGGAGGTGCTAATATTTATACTTACACTACAAATAACGAAAATATTACACCATATTATCCAAATGGTTATCATAATTATCAACCACATTCGCAACCTCTTATAAGTTATACATACCCCGAAGATACTAAAGATAGTGCATTATTTGTTATTACTCATATTTTTAAAGGCGATGTTTCAGATGAAAGATTACAAAACGATACAATTCGCAATTACCAAAAATTTTATAACTACTTTGCTTACGATGATGGTACTGCCGAAAATGGTTATGGATTAAATGTTGTAGGCTCGAAATTAGCTTACAAATTTAAACTTAACAGAGAAGACACCTTGCAAGCTGTGCAAATGTTTTTTAATAGAACTGCTGATAATCAAAATGTACAATATTTTGTGCTAACAGTATGGAATGATAATGGTGGAGTGCCCGGCTCGGTTATTTACGAGCAAAATAGTATGCGACCTATGTTTTCCGATTCGTTGAATAAATATGTTTACTATATGCTAAACAATCCGTTAAAAATTTCGAGTACATTTTACGTTGGCTGGCGACAAAGCACCGCCGATAACCTAAATATTGGCTTTGATAGAAATACAAACACATCGCAAAACATTTTTTATAATACTAACGGAAATTGGGAAAATTCGCTTTACTCAGGTTCGCTTATGATTCGCCCTGTTGTAGGGAAACAATTTACTTTACCTACAATTATTAATGAAATTGAGATACTAGATATTACCATTTATCCAAATCCAAATAATGGAAATATATTTTATGCAAACATTTTAGAAAATAGCCAATTACAATACACTATTTTTGATATTACCGGAAGTGTTATTGATACTCAAAAATTAAATATCGAAAATAATATCGAGCAATTGAAAAATGGTATTTATATAATAGAAATTTCAGATGGTAAACATTATCGCAATTTACAGAAGTTGGTTGTTAATAAGTAGTAAGTAGTAAGTGGGAAGTGATGTGCTAATGCGATAATGTGATAATGTGATAATCTACTAATGCGTTGATGTGATAATACGATAATTAAGTTTGCTTAGTGAAACTTTGTGTCCTTAGTGCCTTAGTGGTGAAAAAAGTTACAAGTTACGAGTAGCTAATAGCTAAATGCTAACAGCTAACCGCTAAAAGCTAAAAGCTAATAAAGAACTTGCACTGAGTTTAATTATAATTCCAATAAGAAATAAAAATAAATGGAAGACAAACAGTTGATAGAAAATATTGATGAAAACGAAGATAAGGAAGAACTTTACGAACATTATCGTTTAGTATCGGATGTAGGGCAGAAAATTTTACGAGTTGATAAATTTTTAATGAATCGCATTGAAAATACAACACGTAATAAATTACAAAATGCAGCAAAAATCGGAAATATTTTAGCTAATGATAAACCTGTAAAATCAAATTATAGGGTACACCCCGGCGATGTTATTTCGGTTGTAATGTCGTTTCCGCCACGCGATATTGAGGTATTATCGGAAAACATTCCTTTAAATGTTGTTTACGAAGACGAAAATATTATTTTAATAAATAAAGAACCGGGAATGGTTGTTCATCCTGCTTATGGAAACTATTGCGGCACTTTGGTAAATGCACTTACTTACCATTTTGAAGGCAAAA
>CAZRCF010000011.1:0-4186 GCA_964598505.1 uncultured Lentimicrobiaceae bacterium
TATCGGAGCAAACTGTTACTGTTTTAAAACCACACGAAAGTATATCGGAAATATTGAAAGCATCAGCACCGGCTGAAAACGAAAATGGTATTTCGCCTTTTAAATTCTGCTGAAGTTTATTAGCTAAATTAATTGACAATGGATGCAAAGCCCTGCCGCTCATATACATCATTTCAATACCGGAATTAAAAATGGTTTTATTGTTTACCGATTCTAAAGTGTTGGTGAGTTTTAAGCCAAATTGCAACTTTTGTTCTTTTGCGGTTTTTTGCAACGATTGAATAATGTTTAAAGCATCTGAATATTTTAAATCGTGCTCAAAGGCTATATCAGGAACAAAAGTTTTGAAATTTAATGTGTTATTTAAAATATCTCTAAGCGTTTCGGCTCCAAGCAAAGTAGGATTAAGTTTTACAAAAGTATGTAATTTCTTTTCTTTAAGTAAATATGTTGCAATTCCTTCAATTTCGTGTGCCGGACAACCGTGCATTGTAGATAATGTTATATTATCCGAAATCTTTGCAGGAATAGCAATATTGTTAATTTCGGGATAAATATCTTTTATTTCATTAATTTTTTGCTGAAGTTCGTTATTACAGTTGTTCATTTTTTCAAAAAACCACTGTACATTATCTTTCATTATACCCTCTAAATTGTACCCTACGCTCATATTGAAAATAGTTCCAATTCCGTTATTGAAGCCGAATTTATTATGCAGAATATGAATAATTATCCAAGCATTTAGATACTCGTTAAAACTCTCTTTAATTTTTAACTCCTGCGACCACTCACAATTATAGCCTTCGTCTTGCATATCAATACAAGGTTTTGCAACCTCTAATTCATCAAGAGTTTGAATAGTTTTTAACTCAATATATCGTGCTCCCATTAGCCATGCTCCAATTATATTTTGAGCCATTTGCGAATGAGGTCCGGCTGCCACTCCTATAGGTGTATCGAGCAATTGATTAAACTGATTTGCCTGAAATGGATTATCTTGCAAAGGAGTAAAAAACAGTTCCTGCGTAATTCCAAAAATAGTTTTATTGTTTTGAAATTCATTTAAAATAATTTGTAAAAGCTGCTTTAGCGGTATGGGTTCAAATTTGTCTGACATAAATTTTACTTTAATTTTAGTTGTTTATACAAAATTAAATAAAATGTACAGATATAAATATATATTTACGATAATTAAGATTTTTAGCATTAATTATATTTATTTTGATGTGTAAATAATAATTTTTCAATCTTTGAATAAGTCTCATATATATTATTTAAAATATTATATTATAGGCGATTATGAGCATCAAAATTTATTATTATCTTTTTTTAATAAAAATTAAAAACATTTTTGTAAATTGCTTAACTTTTCATTACAAAATTAAATTCTTTTTGGTTTTGAAAAAAGAAAATAATAACATATTAAATTCACAATAATTAAATAAAAGAAATGAAAAT
Organism: uncultured Lentimicrobiaceae bacterium; assembly: GCA_964598505.1. GTDB lineage: Bacteria > Bacteroidota > Bacteroidia > Bacteroidales > WCHB1-69 > CAZRCF01. The sequence continues at coordinate 1,459 of CAZRCF010000011.1, forward strand.
TTACAAATTAAAAATAATGTCATTATTGATTTTATCAATATGTTTTATTTTAAAAACAAACTCGCAAAATTACAATATTAATTTTGTTGCAGCAGGATCAGCTACTTCTGTTACTAGTGTAGAGGTTAAAAATCTCACTCAGGGAATTTCACTAACTATGCTTGGTACTGATATTTTACATTTGGGAGCAGTAGGTATTAATGAAATAACATTAAATAATGAGAACATAGAAGTTTCTCCTAATCCTATAAATGAACAAACCGAATTAAAGTTTTATGCAAAGCAATCTGGTATTACTCAATTAGTAATTTATGATATTTCAGGTAAAGAAATAATTAAAACAGCAGATAATCTATCCAAAGGAGTGCAAAAATATCAGTTAAGTGGTTTAAAACAAGGATTTTACATTTTAAATATTAGTAGCGAAAACTATTTTTACACTTCAAAATTGATTAGCAAAAGCAATAATCAAACTGATGTAAAAATTAAACGAATTGAAACTGAAAAATATGAAACACCTATTAATATTCGAAAAAGCACAAAATCTAGTGTAAATATGGCATATAACAGTGGTGATATTCTCCTTTTTAAAGGAACTTCAAGTGATTATAAAACTATTGTAACCGCTATTCCAACTGCTGATACAACTATTATGTTTAATTTTTATAGTTGCAACGATTTAAGCAATAATCACTATTCAATTGTAAAAATTGGTAGCCAATTTTGGATGGCAGAAAACCTTAAAACTCGTTATTACTCTGGAGCTGTAACAGACAATAGTATTACATATATTGATAATGATAATACGTGGGCACAAGACACATTAGGTGCATATTGTAATTATAATAATTTAGAAAGTAACGCTGATGTTTACGGACGATTATATAATTGGTATGCAGTTCATAATACAAGGAAAATTTGTCCACAGGGTTGGCATGTGCCAAGTGCAGTTGAATGGAGTACAATGTACACTTTAATTGGAGGTACAAGTATTGCTGCAGGAATTTTAAAAGAAAGTGGTACAACTCATTGGGCAACTCCTAATTCGGGAGCGACAAATAAAGTAGGTTTTACGGCTCTACCTGGCGGACAACGAAATAATCAGGTTGGTAATTATCAATCTCTTGGTTCGGGTGGTGGCTGGTGGACAGATACTGAGGTTGCAGCTTTTGAACCTAGCGCTATGCTTATTGGTATGTGGAGTGATGCAGCTTATTTGCTAGTAAATGAATTTCCAAGATCGGGTGGATTTAGTGTTAGATGTGTAAAAGATTAATCGCTTTTATCTTTCTAATTTTTATTTTTACCTTAAATACTCAGTGATTATAAGTTTATGTTTAATTTTTTGTATTAATTTTTTCATCAAATTAAGTGAATTATAAAATTCGTGTATTCGTGGCAAAAAAAAAACTTGCTGATTTTAGGAATTATTTTAATGTTGTTTGAAGTGTTATATTTCAAAATTAGATAACTATTTTTTGTAGTTAAGATGTTGGAAATGAAGTCAAATTTTTCGGTAGTAATTCTATCAGCGGGTAACTCAAGTCGTATGGGAGTGCCTAAGCTGGGACTTAAATATTCTGAAAAAACCACTTTTCTTGAAAATATTCTTGAAAAATATTTACTATATGGCTGTAACGAAATAGTTGTTGTGGTAAACCAACAAAGCGAAAAATATATTAAGAAAAACAAAGTCGTTTTTCCCGAAAATGTAAAAATTGTAATTAATAAAAATATAGAATTAGATAGATTTTATTCTGTTAAAATTGGTTTACAAAGTTTAGAAAAAAAACAAGCTACATTTATTGTAAATGTTGATAATCCATTTGTTGATAGAGAAATAATTTATGCTTTGTTAAACGAAATTTCAAATGCCGATTTTGTTTATCCATCGTATTTGGGCAAAGGCGGACATCCGGTTTTGCTTTCGCAAAAAATTGTAAACGACATTGTAAACGAAAATAAAAACCACTTTAATTTTAAAGATTATCTGCAAAAATATTCAAAGAAAATAGTTGAAGTAAACAACGAAATGGTTTTGGTAAATATTAATACGTTAGAGGAGTATAATCGGTATTTTACAGATTGAAATTGTAAAATTAAAAACAAAAAAGTGCGAAGTTCAGAAAACACTTATCACAATTAAGACTATTCCTGCCAAATAGGTATTTGTAGGGCAATTTACTATATTATGTTAGTTTTTAATTTCTTTAATTCTTCATCTTTTTAGGAAGTCCTACTTTTGATAATATTTCTTTAGCTTTCTCGAGTTTCTCTGGAAATAATATTTTGTCTCTGAATTGCTCGAGCTTTTTGTCAAAAACAATAATTGGAATTTTTGACTGGTTTAATTCTTCAATAGTTTTCATAATGCAAGTTATTTATTCTTTTTTGTAATTAAAAATGCTTCGTAATCTTCTCCAATAATAAAATCTTCCCAAATATTTTTATCAGCTGTCAACCCATATACTTCGAAGTCGGCTTTAATTTCTTCAATATTATTTGTAATTCCCATTCTGTAAAGACGTGTTCTTACTGTAGTACTTCCTGTAGCAAAAATCCATGCATTTGGATATTTTTCGGTAAAAGCATAAACAGTAGATGCCACCGTAGCTAAAACCTTAGTGCTATCTCCGTTATTTGTAATTGATATGTCATTAATGTTTTTAGTGTTTTCATCGTAATCACCAAATGCAAGATTATATACATTTTCTGTGCCAGTAAAAGT
>CAZRCF010000011.1:4196-4487 GCA_964598505.1 uncultured Lentimicrobiaceae bacterium
TATATTGAACCATTTTTTTTATTTGTCCCTTAGTTCCTTCGCTAACAAATTCATAAACTGTAAGAAATTTTTCCGATTTGTATAAATATTTTGGTTTATTCATTGTTTAAATTTTTGTCAAAATTACAAAAAAAACATTTGATTGTCAATGTTGATATTGAAAGTACCAACAAAAATACAAACAACTCTTTTGTATATGCCTTGTACCCTTGCAAATCATTCAAGTCCACTTACAAAGGAATTAGTTTGCTAATAAATATTTTGCAAATTGAAGTAGCAAAATTTATAACC
>CAZRCF010000011.1:4497-21384 GCA_964598505.1 uncultured Lentimicrobiaceae bacterium
TTTAGTTTTTCAGTTTTCAGTTTTATTCCTTCTTGTTCATATTTATTAGCATTTATTATATCCCCTTTGTCCTTGTATATAGAAGATATTAAAAAACAATTTGCTTCTCGCCACGGAGCTTTTGTCTTTGCATCAAATGCTTCTTCTAATGCTTCATCAAAATATTTGTTTTGCTGATAAATTAACGAAATAGAAAAATTATATTTCCAATAATCAGGAAAAAGTTCTAGTCCCTTTCGAAGCAATAATAACGAATAATTCAGATTTTCTTCATCTCCCATCCACGAATGAATCTTTGCTAAAAATTTAAAGTCAGAAGGCAAACGATTTTTTTCGTCTTTGATAATTGAAGTGAAAAATTCTAAACTTGATTTCTCTACGACACGAACTCCGTCTTGGTAGTTATCAATCACATACCCATCAACTAATGTTTCGGATAAAACCCTTTTTAATAAAATACTGTCAGGGTAATTCTTTAGTTGCTTGTCACAAAAAGTTTTGCTTTCAACAAATGCAGAAGTCCAAAGCAAATTTCTGCCTACATAAAATGCTCCGACTTCAGCGATTGTTTTTACTCTAGTTGTATTGCCTACTTGCAATGTTTCTTCGGTTGATTCTCCATATTTTTTCAACTTGAATAAAATGTTTGAAATAGAAAGTCGTGCAGATTCAAAATTGGGATTGAGTTGTTTAGCTTCTTTCAGATATGCAAGAGCAATTTTGTAATTCTTTATTGCAGTTGGAAACTCTGTGTTTTTTTGACTTTCTGCAATTCTGTATATGACACCTGCTGCTTCTTCCAATGAATTTACATTTCGTGAAATGGAAATTCTTTTTGTTGCAGATTCTACTGCTTCGTTAAGTTTGTCTTGGTTTATAAGTGCAATAGTCAAGTTGCCTAAAAGCTCATTGTCGGTAGGATATTTTTTAAGTCCCTCTTTGCAAATTGTTTCAGCAACTTGGGATTCTCTTTTGAGTAAGTATAACAACGAAAGATTTAAGTAGTAATGAACTGGCTTTACATTGGCTTCATCAAGTGTTCTTAATACGAATATTCCTTTTTCAATCTCACCTATATACCTCAATGACAAAGCGAAATTCACACAAATATATTGAACAAATGAACTGTCGGGAATTTTCTTAAAGAAGTCATGGACATAAAACCCTTCAAAAATATTTTTTGCTTTTTCGTATTCACCTATAACAATTAAGCTTTCAGCTTCTTTAAAATAGGGGTCAGTTTCACTTTGCTCAATGATAGCATATTTTCCATCTTTTGAATAAGTAGCATTAAGTTTTTTCTCTTTAAACTTTTCGTTGAATTCAGCTTCACCTATTAATGGGACTTTGTAACGTTCAGTAATTACAAATTTTTTAAATGTTGAATTTTTTGTTGCAACATCTTCAAAATCTTTAAGAAGTTCAGAATATGTTTGGTATCGATTATTAGGGCTTTTCTCAAGACATTTTTCAATAATCTTCTCAACTTTAAAATTCGTAGTTTTGAATATACCACCAATTTGTTTTGGTCTACTACGTAAATGCTGCAAAGCTATTTCTTGTGGAGTGTCAGCAACGAAAGGTGGTCTGCCTGTTTCCCATTCATACATTATGCAACCTAAACTGTAAATATCTGAACGATGGTCAATATTTCCCATTCCTAATATTTGTTCAGGAGAAGAATATAAGATTGTTCCTAAAAAACTTCCTGCTTCAGTAATATCAATCCTGTTTGAAAGTTTGATTAAAGCATTTTCAAAGTTTGTTTCTGATAATTGCGTTGATATAGGTCTTGATAAACCCCAGTCGGCAATAAAAGCATTACCTGTATTATCAAGTAAAATATTTTCGGGTTTTATGTCCCTATGAATAATTGAATAGTTTTTATTTGCCCAGTTAAGTGTTGAAGCGATACGGTCTATACTACGATAAAAAAGGTCTTTATTCGTTTGGTTTATGAAAGGTCGTAGGTTGCCATATTCCATCCATTGAGCCGCAATGCAAGGTATTTCGTTTAATTTAGTCAGACAAAATGCTTCAACAACTCCATTGCAAGCAGAAAGTGTCAACCAAGTTTTCATCTCATCAATATACCTTTGTAATACAGTATCATTGTCAAGTAAACTTATATGAATGATTTTAAAAGCATACAATTGTTTATTTAGATTTTGAATTTTTGCACAAGTACCCATACCACCTTGAAAAATATCTATCACAATAAATTCTGGCGATGACAATGCTAATTTATCAGCGAGATCAGGTAAAACTAATTTTTGATTGATGTATAAGAATGTTTCTTCCATTTTTATTATGTTTTTTTATTAGAATTTTGGCAATTGTGATTTCTCATAAATTAAAAATATACAAAATAAGTTTTTGATTTTTATAGAGATTCTTTTCTGATATATAATCACAATAAAATAAAGTCAGTTAAAAATTTTATTTAAAACGTTATAAAAAGTTTCATTGCTTTCATTTTTAATTATCCATTCCTCATATGTTCCATTTTCCAAACATTTTATAGATTCATTAGAATTATTGACCATATCCTCTAAATTTTCAATTTTTACAATAGCTCCAAAAACTCTGTTTATAAAAATTGCTTCTTTATAGTATTTATAATCTAAATCACAATCAATTTCTTTAATCAAATTATATAATTCATTTGTAATAATATCTGAAGCAAAAAAGTATTTTTTTTCTAATTCAAGTTCTTTGCCATTTTTGTTTAAGCGTAAAATTAGTTTCCATGGTTTAATAGGATTTTTACATGAACCAAAATGAACCATTATAAGTCCAAGCATTTTGTTTACACTATCACATAGTAATTCATATTGAGGAACACCATTTTTTTTAAATATAATAGACCACTTATAATTTTCAGATATATCTTTTTTTCTAAAAAAATTTACAAAAAAATGCTTATTTGTCGAGTTTTTAATAAAAATTTTCATTTTATACTGCGTTGAAGCAGAATATGCAAAGTTTAGCACAATGATATTAAAAACATTAAATAAATCATCTTCATTTGGATTTAATCCAATTTGTAAAAAACTTTCCCTAGACCTTTTAATTATAAATGAGAATGTTTCTGCACAATCATTTTGCCAAAATGATTGTGTATATGCTTTTTCATTAAACTCATCAATCAATTTTTCAATTTCATTTTTTTGAAATAAAACTGGCAAAAGATTAACTGTTCCTTGTAACCCTAATATTATATTGTTTTGAGATTGACTTTTCAAATGGTGTAGGACTAATTCTCCAAATTTTCTTCCATGAAATTGATTTCTTAAAGCATCTAAATTCATAATGTTATTTGTTATAAAATTAATTTATTAAACAAACTGTGCATTTTTATTTTTATTATAAAATATATCAATAGTAAAAATTGAAATTATTAGAAATGTTCCGATTATTATATCAACAATATTCCAAATCGTTCTTCCTAAGGCAATTTTAATTATAGGTTGAAATAGAACAATTAAACCAATATATAAAATTAGTTCAACGTATCTTTTGTTTTTATAGCATATAAATGCCAGTACTGCAAATCCAATCATTGAACTAAATCGGACAAATTGAAAGTATACATATGGCATATCAAATAAGCAAATTATATATAATATGCTTAGGATGATTTTAGTAATAACAGATAAATTTCTCATTCTTCAGGAATCATTTTATAATCTACTAAAGTATCATAAATTAAAAGGTCACTGATATTGAATCGAACTTTATCTACAGAAGTCAGTTTAACAATAAACACTCCCTCAGATTTTTTATTACGATATAAATCCATAAATTGATCTTTTGTACACGTTGTAATAAAAGTTAGTTGTCTGTTTGAATATTGACTCATAGAAAAATGATATATAGAATCATCGGAAATGTCTAAATCATCAATTTCCCCATTTATTAGTACTATTTCTTTATTTTTACTATTCATAAAAAACGATTTCCATTCATAGGTGTAATCAAAATCGATTGTATCAAAATCATGAATTGGATTATATTTCATAATGAATTTGTCTTTTATTGTCTTTATAATTTCTTCCTTATTTAGCAAACCTTTCCCCTTATTTTCTTTCTCAATTTCCTTTTTGGATTTTCCGCAAGCTATCAAAGAAATTATACATAAAAAATAGATTAAATTTTTCATATTGCGATTTTTTTTTATTATTGAAGTTATAAACTTTAAAATTTCAAAATGCTAAGTTCGGAAACTTCGCATAACAAAAGGTTAATATATAGTTTTATAATGGATAATAATATTATTACCATCCAAATATTGGCTCATAATTAATCGTTAAAACTGCTCTTTTTGCATTTGAAGCAACCTTTACTTTATTAGAATTTGGAATAAAATCATCTAAAATTTTGGGAATATCGTTTTTATAATCTCTATTTTTAATACGCTCCTCAATTATATCAATGAATGCAGATTTTGTTTCTGTATTTTTTAATTTGCATATTATTGAATTTTGTTCTCCTTTTAATAGTATAAGAAATCCACCAACAATTCCCTCTTCATACCAAGTTTCAATAATTGCTTCTTTATCCATAATATATACAATATCTCTATGTTCATTTTTCTTAGGTTTTAGATTAATAAGATTAATTACAATAAATACTACTATAAGAATCCCAATAATAATTAGAAAAGTTGTCATGTTATTTTAGTTTAAGGTTAATGTCTTGTGTAAAAAAAGTCATTAATATCTAATCTATATAAATTTTTCACATTTAACATCATGAATTATCAATATTTATGTGGGTAGTTAAAATTAAACTTATTCCGATGTGGGTTGGTTTTGAGTAATAGAAAAGTGATAAGTTTCATAATGTGAAATGCGCAAAGGCTTTTTTAAAGTAAATTATAAATATTTATATTTTTCTCAGATTTTAAATAATCAATAAATCCGATAATATCGTCTGCCAAAATGGCTTTCTCAGATGCAAAATCTTCTATTACTGCCGAATCCCAATTAAGATTTTCTTTAATAATTCTTTCAATATCATCAGAATCTATTCTACAGCCACTTATTAAACATTGATAGATAATATCATAATATCTTCTCATGTCATTTTCGTTTGTACTTTCAGGACCTGGACCTTTAATCCATTTATTTATTGCTGATTTAACTTCTACTTCCATTGTTTATTATTTTGATTTGTAATATGTTAAATTATATGTTATTAAATTCAACGATTTAATGTAAATACTATTATTTTTATGTTTATAAGCTAAATGATTTATAATTATTTAAGCAAACTTACAATACAATTTTTAAAAATGCAAATTATCTGGAGTTTCCACGAAAATGCTTTTTTCAATTATTTGTGATATTTTATTTTTTGTGTCTATTTTTGTAATGCTGAACAAAGTGAATGAGATTCTTCGCTAAGGCTCAGAATGACAAATTCCTCGCTATCAATCGGAATGACAAAACACCATATAGCAAACAAGAAAATTTATTGGTTTTTGTAAAAGCACTATTTATTATAAAACAATGATATGTAATCTTTTGAAAAATAAATTTGTTCAGTGGGTTTTTGAGTTAGTTTTGGAGCTTCAAGTCCCGATACAAAATATTTATTGCCTGTAAGAACTCTTGCTTCATCCCATAAGCCTTGTTTGATAAGTGATTGTAATAAGCATTTTCCACCTTCAATAATAATCGATTGAATATTTTTTTTATATAAAATATCAAAAACAAAGTTTAGTATATTTTCTTTAGGAAGTTCAATTTGCTCAATATTATTAATATTTGAATATTTATTTGAAGTAAAAAGTATTGTCTCTTGAGTGCCATCAAAAAATTTCAATTTTTCATTTAACTTTCCATCGGTATCAATTACAACTCTTACTGGATTTCTGCCTGTCCAATTTCTAACATTTAGCTGAGGATTGTCGTTAATTACAGTATTAGAGCCAATCATAATAGCATCTTCTTCCGAGCGCCATTTATGAACTACAATTTTTAATTCATCGTTTGTTATCCAATATTTTTTATTATTTCCGGGTTCAATTCGTTCAATATCCATAAAACCATCAATGGTTTGAGCCCATTTTAAAATAATATATGGTCGCTTTTGTTGTTGAAAAGTAAAAAACCGTTTATTTAATTCTTGTCCTTCTTCTTTTAAAACATCTGTAATTACTTCAATACCAGAATTTTTAAGAATTTCTACTCCTTTACCAGCAACTTTTTCAAAAGGATCGATATTTGAAATTATTACTTTCGGAATTTTTTCTTCAATAATTCTATTTGTACAAGGCGGTGTTTTTCCATAATGCGAACATGGCTCTAAGTTAACGTATAAAGTTGATTGGGGCAGCAAACTTTTGTCTTTTACACTATTTATTGCATTAATTTCGGCATGTGCTTCACCAAATTTCTGATGAAATCCTTCGCCAATAATTTTATCGTTATGCACAATTACACATCCAACCAATGGATTTGGCGAAACAAAACCTAATCCGTTGATAGCTAAATTAAAACAGCGTTTAATATATTTTTCGTGATTCGCCATAAGAATACAAAATTAAACTTTTTTGTATTTCAAAAACTTTTTTCACCAAACAACAATTGAAAAAAATGTAATTTTGCACTATAAAATAAATAATATCAACTAAATGTGGCCCAAAACAAATACTGTTAATGATATTCGTAAATATATTATAAAATCGTTAAATAAATCATTTCCAAACGAACATGAATGTAATATGTTTGCAAGAATTTTGCTGTCACATATTACCGGATTTAATAATTCGCAATTGTTGTTAAAACAGGATTTGTTAATAAACGAATCGGATTTAGTTTGGTTAAAAAAATCTTTGGCAAAAATAAATAAACACTATCCAATTCAATATATTGTTGGTTATGAATATTTTATGGATTTGAAAATTGAAGTAAACAAAAATACATTAATTCCGCGACCGGAAACAGAAGAGCTTGTAAATTGGATTTTAACTGATTTTTCGGATAATCAAAAATCGTTATTATTATTAGATATTGGAACCGGTTCGGGCTGTATTGCAGTTGCTATTAAAGCTAATAGACTTAAATGGGCAGTTTCGGGAATTGATTATAATAAAGAAACTTTAAAAAAAGCAAAATCAAATGCCGAAAAATTAAATTTAGATATTGATTTTCAAGTAAACGATATTTTAAATTATTCATTTACCAAAGTAAAATACGACATTATTGTTAGCAATCCTCCATATATTTGCGAACACGAAAAAGCAAAAATGCACGAAAATGTATTGAATTTTGAACCTCATTCAGCACTTTTTGTTCCCGATGACAACCCTCTGATTTTTTATAAAAATATTGCACAAATTGCTACAAAATCTTTAAAAGATAATGGTGTTTTATATCTCGAAATTAATGAATCGTTAGGAAATGAAACCATAGAATTACTGAAAAACAGTGGTTTTAATAAAATAGAACTACGAAAAGATTTATTTGGAAAAGATAGAATGATTAAAGCAGAAATTTAGTTGTTTTGAGTAATCAGTGTTTTAGGTAGCATTTATCTCTGTGTATCTTCGTGTTCTCTGTGTCTCTGTGGTTTTTTATCACTATTATTCACAAAAAAATTATCACATCATCACATTATAACATTAGCAAATTATCACATTAGCACATTTCTTACCACTTCCCACTTCTAACTTCCTACTTTTTCCTTTTAAGAGTCAACAAAGTTATTTCGGGCAAAGCACCTACCCTTGAAGTATAACCAACAGTTCCTAAGCCAATATTTACATACAGAAACATCTCTTTGTTATTCTTAGTTTCTTTGTATAATCCCGACCAACGTTTTTGAATTAATGAAATAGGGCTAATTTGTACTTTATTACCAAAAAAACCAAATTGCATTCCATGAGTATGCCCCGAAAGTGTTAAATCAATATTTAAATTACTATCCAAAATAGCCTGCCAGTGAGATGGGTCGTGGGTTAATAAGATTTTATAATCATTTTCATTTACACCATTCATTGCTTTTTTTAAATCACCTTTTGTGGCAAATCTTTTATTATCGCTCCAATTTTCAACACCAATTAGGGCAATACTATCAGTTTTATTTATTTTTATATAAGTGTGTTCATTTTTTAAAAGTTTCCAATCGGCTCTAATATAAATTGAATATAATTCAGCCATATTTTTTATTTTAGCCTCTTCCGATTCCCAGTTGATGTATTCGCCGTAGTCGTGATTACCTAAAATAGCAAAAATACCATGCTTTGCTTTTATTTCTTTCATCATTGGCACAAATTCTTCTGCCTCGCGAGACATAAAACTAACTAAATCGCCTGTAAAAACAACTAAATCGGGTTCTAAAAAGTTTATTTTTTCGACAATTGTTTTAAAATCTTTTTGCCCTGCCCAACTAACAAAATGAATATCTGAAATATGTACTATTTTAAAACCATCAAATCCTTTAGGTAATTTGTTGCTTTCAATTATAATTTTATTTGTTTTAAAGTTATTAACATCGAAAACTGCACCATACATAAACAATAAAAACATAGATACAGAAACAATAAGACCAACTAATTCAATATATTTACTTCGTTTGGGCATACCTGTTTTGAAACCTCCTTTAATAAATATTTTTTTAAATAACCATCGAAAACCTCTCCATAAATCGGCAATTAAAACAAATATAGACATTGCAAATTTGCTGAAAAAGACCATAGTAACAAAACCCGAAATATACATAGATTTTGTATTTACATATGATTCATAGCCAATAAAAAAAACTTTAATCATAACCAGCACTAATAAAAAAGCCGGAAACCAATATAATATTGATATTATTATTCTGATATTTCTTTTTAATCGGTGTATCCATCTTTTAAAAGCATGCCAAACATAATAATCGGCAATAAATAGTAATGAAAATAGTATTAATCTTGTAACATTTTTTGGGAAAAACCTAAAAACGACCGAAACTAATATAATTATACTGAAAACTAATGCTGTTATAATTATTTTTTTTCTATGTTTTTTTATCATTTAATTTATATATTATATTGATATTGTGTAATTAATGAAAAAAAATATTTAAATAAAGTTAATCAAATTCAAATGTAATTATTTTTTTTATTTATAATTATTATAATTGATTAATTTTGCAAAAAAAAATGCTTTAAAATTTTTTTTTTATTATAAAGCAACTTTTTTAATAAAATATTCGTCTTACAAAGGTATAAAAATTAATAAACAAAAAAATGAAGAAAAATTTTGTAATTATCTCATGCATTATTTTAACATCACTTATAAATAATGCTCAAGCTCAAAAAAATGAAAAACCTAAAAACATAGGTTATGAAATTAAAATTTCAATTAAAAATACAAAAGATACAATGCTATATTTAGCCAATTACTACGGTGATAAGCAATATTTAAAAGATTCAGCTTTTGCAAATAAAAAAATGCCCGGTACTTTTGTTTTTAAAGGCAAAGAGGATTTGCTTGGAGGTATTTATATAATTGCTTCATCGGGAAAAGTAAAATTATTTGAATTAACAATTGATAAAAATCAAAAGTTTAGTATTGAAACAGATACAATTGATTATTTTAAAAATATGGTTATAAATGGCTCACCCGAAAACGAATTGTTTTTGAGTTTTATTAAAGATAATTCGCAAAAACAGATAGCTGCTAATAATTTAAGTAATGATTTAAAAGCTGCAAAAGAATCGAAAAAAGACACATCTGTAATTAATGCCTTAGAATTGCAATTAAAAGAAAAATATAAAGAGATTAAAGATTACACTATAAATTTTATTGCAAAAAATCCAGATGCTTTAATATCAAAAGTTTTAAAAGTTAGCGAGCAAATTGAAATACCTGAACCTCCAAAAAAAGAAAACGGAAATATAGATTCAACTTGGGCTTGGCGGTATTATAAAACACATTACTGGGACAATGTTGATTTAACAGACGAAAGATTATTACGCACTCCTGTTTTCCATGGAAAATTAGAAACTTATTTTAAAAATGTTGTTATACCTGATAACGATACTATAAAAAAAGATGCTGATGAATTAATTGAGCGTACAAGCGGAAATAAAGAGATGTTTAAATACATTGTTTGGTGGGTTACAAATTATTACGAATTAAGTAAAGTGATGGGACAAGACGAAGTGTTTGTTCACATGGTTGATAAATATTATGCAACAAATAAATGCTGGTGGGCAACCGAATCGACAGTGGAAGCAATGAAAAAACGTGCTAAACAATTGAAAGCTATACTTATAAATGCACAAGTACCCGAATTGGTTATGCCCGACACAAATAATAACTATATTTCAAACTATAGCATTAAAGCAAAATATACAATAATGTGGTTTTGGGATACCGATTGTAGCCATTGTAAAATTGAAACGCCAAAGTTAAGAGATTTTTACAACAAACAAAAAGACTCTCTAAATCTTGAAGTATATTCAATTGGAATTGAAACCGACACTACTCGTTGGAAAAAATATATAGTTGATAATAAACTTAACTGGATTAATGTTGGAAAAAACACTGCAAATATTGATTTTAGAAAGGTTTTTGATGTTTATGCAACACCTGTTATGTTTGTTTTAGATGAAAACAAGAAAATAATTGCCAAAAAGTTAGGCGTTGAAGACTTACCTGATTTCTTTGTACAGTATAATCGTATTATTGAAAATAGAAAAAGGAAAGGAATTAATAATTAAAAAATTTAAACTAATTTTATTTAAAATATTCCCTAAATTCCGCAGCAATTTGACTAACAAGCTAATAGTCATCAGATGACTAAAAATTCAACATTATATATAAATTTCAGATTTACAATTAGTCATCAGATGACTTGCGGATATAAGGTATTCAAAAAATAAAATCTATTTTAATAAACACGAAGAATTTTTAAATTATTTTATTCATCTTTAAATCAGTTTATTATAATAATATTTAAACTTAAAAAAATGAAAAACCTAAAAAACTAGGTTATGAAATTAAAATACCAATTAAAAATACTAAAGAAACAATGGTTCTTATAGTAACTATTGTTTAGATAAAAAAAATCTAACTTTTAAATTTTTAAACCAAAAGAAGACTTCTAAAGTAGAATTAATATTATTGTAATATCTGGCAAACTTGAGTTATTTTAATTAACATACAATTCAAAACTTAGACATGAATTTAAAAACTCCTTCGATACTAATAATTGATGATTTACCCCAAAACATACAAGTTTTGGGTGCTTTTCTGTCAAAAAACAATTATAATATTTCATTTGCTACATCAGCAAAAGAAGCTATTAGTCTCATTGATAAGCATAAATATGACCTAATTTTAATGGATATTATGATGCCCGAAATGAATGGCTATGAGCTATGCGAAAAACTAAAAAACAACGATAAAACTATTGAAATACCAGTGTTGTTTATAACAGCAAAGTCCGATTCGGAAAGTATTGTTAAAGGGTTTAAAGCTGGAGCTGTTGATTATGTAACCAAACCAATAAACTATTACGAATTGCTATCACGAGTTCAAACTCATTTAAAACTTTACCATCAAGCAAAATTGCTTCAAAATGCAAACACAAACTTAGAGAAAGTAGTTTTAGAACGTACTGAAGATTTACAAAAAGCCAACGAAAAACTTAGCGAATTAGAAAAAACTAAAAGCGATTTTTTAAAATTAATAAGCCATGAACTCCGAACACCAATTAGCGGAATAAGCCTTTTAGCCGAATTATTAGAGTGTAAATTAAAAAACAGTGAACATTCGCACTACATTGAAAATTTAAAAAAATCAGCCGATAGACTTATTGATATTTCGGAAATTGCACTTTTGATAACTACTTTAAATATTAACAATTGTCAGTTATGTAAAGAACATATAAATATTGAAAGTCTTATAAAAAAATGTATTAACAAGTACTATATCTATGCTCAAGATAAAAATATTGAAATAAAATTATACTGCAATTCTGAATATGAAATTTCTGCCGATCCACGACTTATTGAAAAATGTTTTGAAATAATTATTGATAATAGCATAAAATTCAGCACAGCATGTACTACAGTTGAAATTAATGTCATCAAAAATTCAAAAAATTATACTATTGATTTTATTGACGAGGGTTTAGGTTTTGAAAAAGATAACTTAAATTCAATTTATGATTATTTTAAAATTTCCGATATAAATCATCATGGGGAAGGTTTTGGACTTGGATTAAAAGCTTTGAAAATGATATTAGATACTCATTCGGCAAAAATTGAAATATTTAACAACAAAAATAAAAAAGGTGCAACTGTTAGAATAGTATTTTAAAATATAACATTACCTAAACACAAATATTTCAAACATCAAAAAAAAATATTATTTTAATTATCAATTTTAGTACATTTGCAATGCTCAAATAAATAATAAATGAAAACAGAAAAATTTGCAGTTATCGGCGTAGGTCATTTTGGTAAAGCTATAGCTCTTACATTATCGAAAAAAGGTGCTGAAGTAATGTGTATTGATATAAATAATGAAATTATCGACTCAATAAGCGACGAGGTTTCTTATGCAGTAGCATTAGATGCTACAGATAAAAAAGCACTTATATCGCAAGATATTAAAGACTTCGATGCCGTTGTTGTTTCAATTGGGCAAAACTTTGAAAAACGTTTGCTTTGTGCAGCTGTTTTATTAGATATTGGAGTTAAACGTATTATTTGCCGCTCTTTAGGAAAAAGCCAACGCCTTATTCTCGAAAAAATGGGTATAACGGAAATTCTATCACCTGAAGATGAAATTGCAATTATTGTTGCCGAGCGGTTACTAAATCCGAGTATTGTTTCATATTTGCAATTACCTGATGATTATCGAATTGCAGAAGTTATTGCTCCACGAAAAATTGCAGGCAGAACCTTAGGTGATATTGATATTAGAGATAAATATAAATTAAGTTTAATTACTATAAAACGTGAATTTCAGGAAATGGTTGATAATAAAAAATGTTATATTCAACATATTATTGGTGTTCCTGATTCAAAAACAATTGTACAACCAAAAGATAATTTAGTTTTATTTGGTAAAACGCGAGATTTAGATCGCTTTATTGAAATTAATCAATAAAAAATGATTTCAGAATATTTTAGCAATAAAAGAGAACGAATAAATATTATTATTTGGGAAAATAAAAACATTATTTCTCGAATTTTAATTACTTTAAGCCTTATTGTTTCGATTGTTGCTTTATTAAGCATTATATTCTATCATGGTTATGCGGTTTCCGATAAAACTCAATATTGGTCGAAAGTTATATTACAAATTAGTTTTGTTTTTTATGTAATAAAATACATTACTTCATTATTATTAAATTTTCAAATTCGCCAATATCTCAAACGAACATGGTTTGAAGGAATTATTCTACTTTTTTTAATTATTAATGGCATATTAACATTTTATTATAAATACTCTATTATCAACTCATTATCTGATTTTTTCAACCTTCCAAGCCTATCAAAATATTCAATTGTAATTATTCAATTATATTTTTTAATAATAATATTTATTGAACTTTCAAAAGCAAGTAAATATCTTTCCCGATTAAATATTGGTTCATCTGCACTGATGTTATTATCATTTGTTTTTTTAATTACAACTGGTTCGTTGCTGCTGTGTATGCCCGAAATGACAACAAACGGAATTAGATATATTGATGCACTTTTTACATCTACAAGTGCTTGTTGTGTTACAGGTTTGGTAAGTGTTGATACTGCTACATGTTTTACTTTAAAAGGTAAAATAATAATAATGATGTTGATACAATTTGGAGGTATAAATATTATCTCTTTTGCAACATTTTTTGCAACATTTTCGAGCAATTCAGCGGGTTTAAAATACCAATCGATATTAAAAGATATGGTAAGTGCCGATAAATTATCGAGTACACGAAATATTTTGCGTGAAATTATATTCTTTAGTTTTGGAATTGAACTTATTGGAGCGTTGTTAATGTTTGCTTACTGGTCGTCAACAGGCTTTTTCGATAATTCAAACCAAGCAGCTTTTTATTCAATTTTTCATAGCGTTTCGGCTTTTAATAATGCTGGATTTGCACTTTGGACTAATAATATTTATGAAATTACTGTCCGTCACTCATACTTTATTCAAACAGTTATAATGTTTTTAATATTTTTTGGAGGCTTAGGTTTTATTGCAATGCAAGATATTTTCGACCCAAGTAGAATTGCAATGCGCCGAAAGCGAAAATGGATAAAATTACAAGTAGGAACACGAGTAGCCTTAAATACCTCTATTGCATTAATAATAATTGGAGCAATATTTTTCTTTTTTCTCGAAGCCGATAAATCAATAGCTCGCGAAAATTTTATAAGCAGAATATTTGCATCATTTTTCCAATCAGTTTCATCGCGAACTGCCGGATTTAATTCTGTTGATTTTAGCCTTGTAGGGCAGCCTATGTTAATAGTTTTAATTGTGCTTATGTTTATTGGTGCTTCACCCGGTTCAACAGGTGGCGGTATTAAAACAACCACTTTTTACGTATTATTCCGAACAGCTATTGCAACTCTTACAGGCAAAAAACAGATTGAAATAAAAAAACATTCTATCTCTTTTTCGTTAATTGACCAAGCTTATGCAATTGTACTTTTTTCAATCTCATTGATATTTATTTCTACTTTTCTTTTAACAATTACCGAAAGTGATGTTGATTTTATCAAACTACTTTTTGAAGAAGTTTCTGCATTTGGAACTGTAGGTTTATCAACAGGCATAACCCCCGATTTATCGGATGCAGGTAAAACAATTTTAATTTGCACAATGTATATTGGTCGTGTTGGTACACTTACATTAGGATTTGCATTAAGCAGAAAAGTGTTATCAAACAATTTCCGCTATGCAAAAGCAAATATTATGATTGGATAATTTGAAAGTAAAAGGGAAAAGTAAAAAGTAAAAAAGCAATACACTGAGTTTTGATAAACTGTAAAATGAAGCTAAATGCTAACAGTTAAAAGCTAAAAGCTAAAAGCAACTGATTACACTTGATTGATTAAAGATTACAAAAATAAATTACTCCCTACTTAACAAATTGCAAACATACAACTAAAACCTAATTCTTTTAACAACATTTCTGGTTTTATTTGCATTAATAATTTGAAATTTCATTAATAAATATTAGTTTTGCTGACTAAAGAAAAGTTAAATCAACAACATTATTTATAATTTTACTTATAAAATAAATAATAATAAAGATTATAATTTTACAAACCTTAATAATCAATAATTAATTCCAAAATTATGTTTAAAAACTACAAAATGAAAAAGCTAATTATGTATTTAACGGCAATAGCTGCAATGCTTTTTTTGCCAATAATTGCATTTGCACAACATTCGGCTGGAGTAGCTCCAAGTATTGGTGGAATTCGCATTGAGTTCATTTTATTTGCATTAACATTGGTTGGCGTAGCAGTTTTTCATCATCATACTTTAAAAGTTGCATTAATTGGATTAACTGCCATTTTAATTTTCAAATTTATTTTTGCTGATGGTTTTAATCTTTTAACCCACATGTTTGGTCATAATTCGATTATTGAGCAACTTACAAATAAAGATATGCGACAAGGTGAATGGCCCATATTATTAAATTTATTTGGATTATTAGTTGGTTTTGCTGTTTTAGCAAAGCATTTTGAAGAGTCAGGTGTTCCCGATTTTCTTCCAAAATATTTACCTAACGACTGGAAAGGACCATTTACATTATTAATTTTTGTATTTATATTATCATCATTTTTAGATAATATTGCTGCTGCAATGATTGGTGGAACAATTGCATTAGTTATTTTTAAAGGCAAGGTTCATATTGGGTATATAGCTGCAATAGTTGCTGCAAGTAATGCAGGAGGTGCAGGTAGCGTGCTTGGTGATACAACTACAACAATGATGTGGATTGATGGTGTTTCGGCTTTTAATGTATTTCATGCTTACATTGCTGCTATAGCTGCTTTTTTTGCATTTGCAGTATTTGCTTCATTTCAACAAGATAAATATCAACGAATTCAGAAAGATGCTAAAATTAGCTTAAAAATAGACGGAACAAGACTATTTATTGTAGGTTTAATATTAGCATTTACAATTGCAACAAATGTGTTATTTGATTTCCCAGCATTAGGTGTGTGGATGGCTATTTTAATAGGAACGATGATTAAAAAAACTCCTTGGGAAGAAGCAAAAAGTGCAGTATCGGGTTCTTTATTTTTACTTTCATTGGTAACTTGTGCATCGATGATGCCAGTTGAAGAATTACCTAACGCTACATGGCAAACTGCATTTTCTTTAGGTTTTATCTCTGCTATATTTGACAATATCCCTTTAACAAAACTTGCCTTAGACCAAGGGCACTACGACTGGGGAATGTTAGCTTATGCTGTTGGTTTTGGTGGCTCAATGGTTTGGTTTGGTTCATCGGCAGGTGTTGCTATAACAAATAAATTCCCTGAAGCTCGTAATGTAGGCTTATGGATTCGTAAAGGATGGCATGTGATTATTGCATATATAATTGGATTTTTTGTTTTATTTTATATTTGGGGTTGGGAACCTGATAGCAACAAACAACATACTGAACCTGTAAAAGATTGTAAAGCTAAAAATTGTAATGCTCGCGATTTATATAATGCAAGTAATTTGATTAACACTTTAGACTCTATAAAATAATTTAAACATCATTATTATAGGTATTTACAAAAAGAGATTTTAAATATTTGAAGTCTCTTTTTAATATTTATAATAAAAGAGTTATAAATAAATATAAATTGATTAGTTTTTTTTTGCAGTTACTAAAATAAATATTAGTTTTGCCGATTAATTAAAAGTTAAT
>CAZRCF010000012.1:0-10175 GCA_964598505.1 uncultured Lentimicrobiaceae bacterium
CCTAACGAGACTAATTTTGATAAATTTTTATATCCTTGATGATTTTTGGCAAGAAGTATTAGGTGATAGCCACTTCGGTCATCTTTTGAACTCTGGTCAAATCTCGATTTATCGGTAATATATGCTTCACAACCAATAATTGGTTTTATTCCTTCTGCTTTGGCTTTGTTGTAAAAATCTAAAACTCCATACATATTGCCATGATCGGTAATAGCAATGGCATCCATTCCCGATTTTTTTGTTTTTTTAATAAGACCTTCTATACTTGCAGCTCCATCTAAAATTGAATACTGGGTATGAACGTGTAAATGAGCAAAATATGGCATATTTATAAAGTAAAAAGTAAAAAGTAAAAAGTAAAAAGTGAAAAATATGTGGTAAATGGTGCACGGTGCATGGTAAATGGTTGAGCAAAAAGAGTTTTTAGATTATTATTTGTCAAGTTCATTCTATTAAAAATAATTATGATAATTGATAATTTTTTCAAAATTACATATATTGATTGAAAATATTTAAGTGTTTTAATTTTTTGTTGATAAGTTTTTTAATTTTTTGAGATAAAATTCTAATGCGTTTTTTTGTTGCGCTATGTTTGAAACTTCGTCTAATTAATCATTCAGTTTTATTAATTTTTCAAAAATTGTTTTAGTCATTTCAATTTGATTTTTTGCAAACTGTTCAATATCATTAATTTGTTCGATTTTTCGTTTTGAAAAATCTGTTACAAAATCTCGGAAACTAACATTGTTAACAATATTGCATTTTAAAGCATTGTTAAACATACATTTATATATATTTTCTATACAATAATCGCCTTTAAATTTTGGATTATAATAAACTTTTTGCTTTAATATTTCTTGAATAGATAATGTTTCAATATGGAGTAATTCATTGTTTAAAATATTGTTTTCAAAAACCACAATATTTTTTTCTTTAAATTCATTTTTAATTATACTTAAAAAATCATAATAATCTGATTTTATATCATATACATAGCTTTTAATTAATTCATTATCAACTTCAGATTTAATAAAGCAACCTATTAAGTATGGTTGATAAGGTTGAAATCCAATAATATCGGGCGTTGCAGGTGCAGAGTAAACAAAATTTGCATAAACAATATTATTATTATATTTTCCCGAAATTTCAATAATTTGTTTTTCGTCAATGATATTGATGTTTTCTTTATGCGATATAATTTGTTTTTGAGCCGAAATATCATTTATGTCATCAATATTAATATCCATTACCGATAAAATATTTTGTTTATACTGCTGATATTGATTTTCAAGCGATAAATCGGAAATTGAAAAGATATTATTTTCAGGCAGATGTTTTCGGCAAAAACCTTTAAAGTCGCATGTGTATGGCAAATCGCAATGCAAACCAATATCAATTTGAGGCGATTTTGGTAATGCAACAACATCTTTAGCTCGTTCAATTGATTGCTCAATAAAAGGTTGCAATTTAATAATTTGATCAAATACACTTACAATTTTAAAATATTCGGAAATATCAAATTTTTCTTTGAGAGTATAATCTTTGTTAACATGAATTATAAAGAAATCTTTTGGTTCGCAGCCCGCACCTTTCATTACATAATACTGATATGCAGCATCGTGTATATAAACTTGACTAATATCGCGTGAACTTTTTACTTCGTAAGCATATAAACCGTTTTCATTTAAGACTAAAACATCTAAAATACAGAGTGATTTATTAAAACGAAAAGATGCTTCGTAAACAATTTTTTCTCTGTTTTTAATCAATTCAGAAGTTTTAAGTATCGCTTTTTCGTATTGCAGAGGCGAAGATGGCGAAGCATCAATACCATTTGGAAAAAGTTCCCAAGCTAACTTACCAATATTATGACCACGTTTGAAAATTGCAACTTGCTCAGCACTTAGCTTATCTCTAAGGAAATATCTATTTTTATATAAATACAACGATTTTTCGCATTGCAGAAATTTAATAAACGAAGTTTTCGATAAAATATGTCTATCGGTTGAAGCAGTTGAAATTTTTGGCATATTATTTGATATTTATCAATTCAATTAACTTTTAAAAACTTAAAGTCATGAAAACAAAATTAGAAAATATTAGCACAACAACAAAAATGAAAAAAATTGGAATTAAAACAATTTTTGTTGTAATTATTTTTGCAGGAATATTATTAAATTCATGCAGAATTGAGCCTGACGGAAGAGACGGTAGAGCATACATATCGCTTGAATGGAACGATTATGAACCTACTTATGTAGATGCAGGAACATCGGCAATACCCGAATTTTTTGATTACGGACGTTTTTATAGAATTTCTCCCGGTAACTATAATATATATTATGAAGGTGAAGATTTTTATAATGGACATATTCGCGAATATTCTTGGGAAATGGATTACGAAATATGGGTAAACGAAGGCAAACCACGTGGTTATGATGGCGAAGATGTTTATTTTACTTTAGAATTAAACCCTTGGGGACCAGAAAACAATTACTCGTATAAAACTGCAAGCAAAACAATAGGTAGTTTTAATATTATTGAAAAATCGGATAGTAAAATTGTTATTGAACAAAACATTAAAGATTTCGGAATTAGAGTTACTTATACTAAAGCTAAAAGAAAACGATAATTAATATTTTATTCAAAAATGCAATTTAAAAACCCTCATTTTTATAATAAATGAGGGTTTTTATTTTTTTTTACCTCGTAAAATTTAATTAAAAAATTCAATCAAAATTATTCAACCAATAGTTTTTTGAAATTTTCTGTAGCAAAAGTTTTTAAGTTACCTGCTTTATCGGAAAAAATAAAATACGCATCTAAATTATTATTTTCTGATAGGAATTCTTTAGATTTCTCAAATCCCATAACCATAAAAGCTGTGGCAAAAGCATCGGCAGTAGCACAATCTTTAGCTAAAACAGATACACTTAACAAACTGTGTTTAACCGGGCTACCAGTTTTAGGGTCAATTGTGTGTGAATAGCGAACTCCATTTTCAATATAATATTTTCTGTAATTGCCTGATGTGGCTAAAGCTTTATTTTTCAGTTTTATTTTTGTTTGCAATTCTCTTTCCGAGAATTGATTTTCGGATGGCTTTTCAATTCCTACAACCCACTCTTTATTTTCTGTTTTTGTTCCTTTTCCTAAAACTTCACCACCTACATCTATAAGATAATTTTTTATTCCATTTCGTTCTAAGAAATTAGCAATAATATCAACCGAATATCCTTGTGCAATTGCATTATAATCAATACGAATATTTGGATTTGATTTTATTATTTTATTCTCTTTTAATTCAATTTTATTATAACCAACAAATTGCAACAAGCTATCAATTAACCTTGGAGTAATTTTTTCTTTGTTTTTCAAACCAAATCCCCATGCATTTACAAGTGGTGCAACTGTAATATCAAATGCTCCATTGGTTTGTTTGCTTACCAACTGCGATAATTTGAAAATATCTATAAAATATGAATTTAAAATAACTGTAGTATCATTTTTATTAACTTTACTAATAATGGAAGTGTCGTTATAAATTGAGGCACACAAATCAAATTGCTTTAAAATAGAATCAATATTAATTTGAAAGTTTCTGCCAAGCGAATCATTGTATGTAACAGTATAGTATGTTCCTTGAGCTTTTCCATCAAATTTTATTAGTTTGTATTCTGTTTTGTTTTTTGTACATGAAAACATTGCTAAATATGCAAAGACAAGAAAAATTATTGTTTTTTTCATTTGGTAAATATTAAATATTCTTTTCTAAGTATAATATAAAGAGCAAAGTTAGTAAGAATTTATTTTTTATTATTAAAAATGTATTTTAATAAATTATTGTTTTATCAACTACTCAATGTTGATAAAAATTTGTAAATATTTAGTATTTAGAAAAATTATTGTTTTAGTTTTGCATCATTATTAACTAAAAATTATAATTATGAAAAAAATCGTATTAACAATTATTGCAATAGCTAGTTTATATACAGCTGCTAATGCTCAAATTAAAAACAAAAAAGGAGAAGAAATTCTTCCTGTAGCAGGTGAGTACTCAATTGGTATTAATGCAGTACCTTTACTTGATTATTTTGGCAACCTCCTAAGCGGATGGACAGGTAAAAATACTGATTTTAAATGGAACTACATGGGAAATAGAGGAGCACAAATTTTCGGAAAATATATGATTTCCGAAACCGAAGCTTACCGTGTTGGTGTTCGTATTGGTTTTAATAGCTTCTCTGCTAAAAATTTCGTTACAGCCAATGATACTACTGTAGGCACAAAGCCTGTTGAAGATAAAGTTTCTCAAAATGAGTTAGAAATCATGCTTACTGCCGGTAAAGAATATCGCAGAGGCAAAGGACGATTGCAAGGCATTTATGGAGCTGAGGCTCAAATAATGATGAGGACATCAAGTGCAACTATGACTTATGCTAATTCTATTGATGCAAAATATAATAATAATCCAACTATTCCACCTGCACTATCTGTTGAATCTACAGATTGGGCTATTACTAGAGGAAACGCTCCTGTTGTTGCAGGTTCATCAACTGGAATTACAAGAAATACAAAATATAATGATGGAACAATTTTTGGTATTGGTGCTCGTGCTTTTGTAGGAGTTGAATACTTTTTCTTGCCAAAAATGTCGTTAGGTGGTGAATTTGGTTGGGGACTTATGCTTCAATCAAATGGTAAAAATACTAGAACAACTGAAGAATGGGATGCTACAACTAGTGCAGTAAAAACAACTGAAATTGAAAATGGCGGTAAAACATATTTTGGCATTGATACCGACAACTTTAGTGGCTGTATAGCTTTACAATTCTATTTCTAATAAAGAAAACACTTAAAAATAGATTCTATTTAGATTCTGTTTATATTTAATAGGGAAATACTTGATAGTGTTTCCCTATTTTTTATATTAAATTTAGCTTGATATTATTAAATAGCTAAATAAAAAAATGTTAAAAAGATTTTTTTTATATATTTTTAGTTGCTATTTAAAAAAAACGTTATATATTTGCAGTCCTTAAAGTTAGAAGTAAAAATTTAAGAAAAAATAAAGATAGTAAAATAATCAATAAAATAATTAGATATGACAAAAGCAGAATTAGTTGCCGAGGTTTCTCACAGAACCGGTATTGAAAAAATTGCAGTTCAAACAACAGTTGAAGCAGTTATGACCTCAATAAAAAATTCATTAAGTAAAGGAGATAGCGTATATTTAAGAGGATTTGGTAGTTTTATAATTAAAAAAAGAGCTGAAAAAACAGGTAGAAATATATCAAAAAATACTACTATAAAAATTCCTGCACACAATATTCCAGCATTTAAACCAGCTAAAACGTTTGTTAACGCAGTGAAAACCAAAGTAAAATAATTCAAAAAACAATATCATGCCAAGCGGAAAAAAACGTAAAAGACATAAAATGGCTACTCACAAAAGAAAAAAACGTCTAAGAAAAAATAGACATAAAAAGAAATAATTTTGTGACTTATACCACAATGAAATTACATAACAGAAATAGTTGTTATGTAATTTTTTTTTGATTTATATCAAAAAAATAATTACTTTTACATTAAATTTATTACAACTTCAATAAATTAATTTTACTGAAGTAATTGAAAATCATAAATAAAAGTATATTTTTCTAATTATGATTGTTTAATATTTGATAAATTTACTAATGATTAAAAAGGCTAACAGCTTAATGCTAATAGCTATAAAAATATATACATGTTACAAGAAATAAACAGAGAATTAATAATTAATTCTGATGTAAATGAAGTAGAAATTGCCCTGATTGAAGATAAGCAATTAGTTGAAATTAATCGAGATAAAGCCAATCGCAACCACATGGTAGGCGATGTTTATTTGGGTAAAGTAAAAAAAATAATGTCCGGTTTAAATGCTGCATTCGTTGATGTAGGCTACGAAAAAGATGCTTTTTTACATTATTTAGATTTAGGTCAAAATATACTTTCAATTAATAAATTTGTTAAAAAAGCAACTAGTGGCGATATTATTATTCCCGAAATATCGGAATTTGATATTGAAGACGAAATTGATAAAACAGGGAAAATTTCAGATGTATTAACTGCCGGTCAAAATATATTGGTTCAAGTTGCAAAAGAACCAATATCTACAAAAGGACCCAGAATATCTTCGGAAATATCATTTGCTGGAAGGTATTTAGTATTAGTTCCTTTTTCAAATAAAATTTCGATTTCTCAAAAAATAAAAAGTTCGGAAGAACGTACTCGATTAAAAAGACTTTTACAAAGTATTTGTCCGAAAAATTTTGGTGTAATAATAAGAACAGTTGCCGAAAATAAGAAAGTTGCAGAGTTAGACTCTGACTTAAATCAACTTGTTGCTAAATGGGAAACTGCAATATCAAAACTGCCATTTATATTGCCAACTCAAAAAGTTATTAGCGAGTTAGATAGAACTTCTGCAATGTTACGCGACTTGCTTAACGAGTCGTTTAACTCAATAATAGTTAACGATCAGGCTATGTTTGAAGATATTCGGTCGTATATTTTAAATATTGCTCCCGATAAAATTGATATTGTAAAACTTTATAAAGGCAAACTTCCAATTTTCGAAAATTTTGGAATTGATAAACAGATTAAAAACTCATTTGGGAAAATAGTAACAATTAAGAGCGGTGTATATATAATTATTGAACATACTGAAGCTCTTCACGTTATTGATGTAAATAGTGGTTACAGATCAAATAGTTCCAATAGTCAGGAGATTAATGCACTTGATGTTAATTTAGAAGCAGCATCTGAAATTGCTCGTCAGCTTAGGCTTCGCGATATGGGTGGTATTATTGTTATTGACTTTATTGATTTGCACGAGGGAGCTAACCGTAGGGCTTTATACGAAAGATTGAAGCAGGAAATGTCGAAAGACAGAGCAAAACACACTATTTTACCTCCAAGCAAATTTGGATTAGTTCAAATCACTCGTCAAAGAGTTCGCCCTGAAATGACTATTGAAATACTTGAAAAATGCCCTTGTTGCGAAGGGACAGGACAAATAACACCAAGTGTTTTAATTGTTGATGAAATTGAAAATCACCTCTCATATCTTATTCGTGAACAAAACGAAAAAAAACTAACTCTTTATGTTCATCCATACCTTTGCGCATTTATTAATAAAGGATTTATATCGAAAAAACTAAAATGGTTTATGAAATTTAACCAATTTGTAAAAGTTAAAAGCAACTCATCTTTTCATTTTCTTGAATATAAGTTTTTTAATAAACAAGGCGATGAGATAAATATATAAGAGAAGTGGGGAGTTAGAAGTGGGGAGTATAATTTGAAAATTTATTAATTTGAAAATTTGAAAATGATAACACTATATTATTTTTTAGTTTGCTAAGTGCCTTAAAAATAACTTTTTACTACATTAACTTTTAAAAAATGGATAATTCTAAAAAAATAATTAGTTCCTATGAAGCACTTGAAAAAGCTAAAAAATTCTGTGCTTATTCCGAAAAATCGCAAAATGATGTTAGATTAAAGTTAAAAAGTTGGGATATTGATGACTCTTCATCGGAATCAATAATTTCATCATTAATTGAAGATAAATTTATTAACGAAGAACGCTTTGCAAGAGCATTTTCAAGAGGAAAATTCACTATTAAACATTGGGGGAAAAATAAAATTTATCACGAATTAAAACTACATCAAATAAGTAAAAAGTGCATTCAAATGGGGCTTTCGGAAATTGATGATTATGAGTATTTAGAAGTGTTGAAGAAAGAAATTATTAAAAAGAACAACTTATTGTCCAGTTCAAAAAATATAAGATTAAAAAAAATTGTAACATACTTAATGGGAAAAGGCTTCGAATCGGAACTTTGCTGGCAATATACCAAACAGATATTAGAATTATAAATCAATATTATGGCAACAATCGACCAAGTTAAAGATATACAAACAAGAGTAGAAGCTCTTAGGAGGTTTCTTTGACATTGATAAGAAAATAGAAGAGATTAAATTAAAAGAGGAAATCAGCCATGCTCCTAATTTTTGGGACGAACCTAAAAAAGCAGAGCAACTTTTAAAAAACATTAGTAGTATAAAAACTTGGACAGATGCTTACGAAAGCCTTAACCAGCAATTAAACGATTTATTAGTATTATGGGATTTTCTGTCGGAAGGAGAATTAACTGAGACAGAAGTTGAAAATCAATTACAAAAAACTTTAAAAGCCTTAGAAAAACTTGAGTTTAAAAACATGATGGGTGCCGAAGAAGACCGCTTAGGGGCAATGCTTACCATAAACTCTGGAGCAGGTGGCACCGAAAGTCAGGATTGGGCTGAAATGTTGATGCGAATGTATATGCGTTGGGGCGAACGTAATAATTACAAAATGAAACTCGTTGATGAGCAGGAAGGCGATGTTGCTGGTTTAAAATCGGTTACTATTGAATTCGAAGGCGATTTTGCTTACGGCTATCTTAAATGCGAATCAGGTGTTCATCGGTTAGTCCGTCTTTCACCATTTGATTCCGCAAACAAGCGTCATACATCTTTTGCTTCTGTTTTTGCTTATCCTGTTATTGACGAAAATATTGAAATTGATATAAATCCTGCTGATATAAGCTGGGACACTTTTCGTTCGAGCGGACCTGGTGGACAAAATGTAAATAAAGTGGAATCGGCTGTTAGATTACATCATCAACCAAGTGGAATTGCTGTTGAATGCCAAGAAACACGTTCGCAAATTCAAAACAGAGAAAAAGCTATGCTTATGCTAAAATCTCGACTTTACGAAATTGAAATTCAGAAAAAGAGAGAAATTGTAAACGAGCGAGAAGGAAAAAAGAAAAAAATTGAATGGGGTTCACAAATACGAAATTATGTAATGCATCCTTATAAATTAGTAAAAGATGTTCGTACTGGGCATGAAACATCAAATGTTCAAGCTGTTATGGATGGCGATATTGATGATTTTATTAAAGCTTTTTTAATGGAATTTTAAAGTAATTATTAATTGTAAATGGTAACTGGTACACGGTAATTGGTGAATGGTGCATGGAAAAAGACTTACTTTAACCAAAAGCGTAAAATTATAATTGATAATTGTAAAAGAGATTTTTAAATAGTTATTTATTGATGAAAGAAAATATAATTAAAGATAAAAGTTTTAAGTTTGCAATGTAAATTGAAATTTTTTAATAAAACAGATACTAAGCAATTAATAATTAATCATTAATGAAATTCCTTATTATACAAACAGCTTCAATAGGCGATGTGATTTTATCAACTTCAGTGCTTGAGAAGTTACACTCATATTATCCTGATGCACAATTGGATATGCTTGTTAAAGATGGAAATCAATCATTGTTTAAGCAACACCCATTTATTAAAAATCTTTTTGTTTGGATTAAAAAAAAGCATAAATATAGAAATTTATTAGGTTTATTATTTCAAATAAGAGCTGAGCAGTACGATTATGTGATTAATATTCAGCGTTTTGCTTCGAGTGGTGTAATAACTGCTTTTAGTGGAGCTCGTCATAAAATAGGTTTCAAAAAAAATCCATTATCGATATTTTTTAATAAACGAGTAGAGCATAAAATTTCAATAAAACCCGATTCACCTCACGAAATATACAGAAATCATAAGCTAATTGAAGATATTACAGATGAAAAAGTTATTATGCCACAATTATACCCAACTCAGCACAATTATGCTTTAACATCTGCATATAAAACCCATGCTTATATTTGTATTGCTCCTACTTCGTTATGGTTTACAAAACAATTTCCTGTAAATCGTTGGATTGAAATGATTAAACTTTTGCCATTAAATTATTACATTTATTTGCTTGGAGCTAAAGCGGATAGCCCTGTTTGCGATGAAATTATTAGCAAATCGGAACGTAATAATATTTTAAATTTGTGTGGAAAATTAAGTTTGCTCGAATCGGCAGCATTGATGCAAGATGCACAAATGAATTACGTAAACGATTCGGCACCTTTGCATTTAGCTTGTTCGGTAAATGCAAAATTAACGGCAATATTTTGCTCAACAGTTGTTGAATTTGGTTTTTCGCCTTTAACAGAAAATAGCTCAGTTGTTCAAGTTACAGAAAATCTAACTTGTCGTCCATGCGGTTTGCATGGTCATAAAAAATGTCC
>CAZRCF010000012.1:10275-21156 GCA_964598505.1 uncultured Lentimicrobiaceae bacterium
ATGAAAACCGAATTAAACAAAACTGTTGAAGTACTAAAAAATGGGGGAATTATTCTATATCCTACCGATACTGTTTGGGGTATAGGCTGCGATGCAACAAATACAATTGCTATTGAAAAAATATATAAAATAAAAAATCGGTCGGAAACAAAAAGTATGATAATTTTGGTGGAAGATATTAAACGCCTATCAAATTATGTTGAAAATGTGCCAAATGAAGCTATTGAACTAATAAATAATTCGGTGAAACCACTTACAATTATTTACCCAAAAGCAAAAAACTTACCCAAAAATTTAATTTCGTCAGATGGTTCGGTGGCTATTAGAGTTGTAAAACATAAATTTTGTGAAGAAATAATAAAATTAATTGATAAACCTTTAGTTTCAACATCGGCAAATATTAGTGGCGAAGTTACACCATTATTTTTTACAGATATTTCAAAAGATATTAAAAATCAAGTAGATTATATAGTTGGTATGTACCAAGAAAGTATAACTTTAAATAAACCATCAACAATTATTCGTTTTATTGATGATTTTAATTTTGAATTAATTAGAGAATAGTTGTATTGTAAAAACAAAAAATATATTTATATTTGCTGAGAATTCATTAAATAATTATTAACAAAAACAAAAATTTATGTTTAAAAATCATCCAAAAGGATTAATGGCGGCTGCACTTGCAAATATGGGTGAACGCTTTGGTTTCTACACAATGATGGCTATTTTAGCTCTGTTTCTACAGGCAAAATTTGGATTAGATGGTAAAAATGCTGGATATATATATTCAACATTTTATTTTTCAATTTATATTTTAGCATTTGTGGGCGGACTAATTGCCGATAAAACTAGAAACTACAAAGGAACAATTTTAACAGGGTTAATTGTAATGGCTGTAGGATATTTGCTAATAGCAATACCTTCGCCTACACCAACACCTAACAAAACTTTGTTTATAACTCTAACTTGTATTGGTTTATTTGTTATAGCATTTGGTAATGGCTTGTTTAAAGGAAATTTGCAAGCATTAGTAGGTCAAATGTACGATAATGAAACTTACGGAAAAATGAGAGATTCAGGTTTTTCATTATTTTATATGTTTATTAATGTTGGTGCTATTTTTGCTCCATTTACAGCTGTTGGGGTTCGTAACTGGTGGCTAAATACCAATGGGTTTTCCTATAATTCTGATCTACCTGCTCTTTGTCATACATATTTGGGTGGAGGTATTACTCCTGAAGCACAAGAATCTATGACAAAATTAGCAAGTGAAGTTAGTGGCAAAACTGTTACCGATTTAGGAGCATTTGCTAATGAGTACTTAAATGTATTTACAACTGGATTCCATTATGCTTTTGGTGTTGCTATTTTTGCTATGGCAATTTCTTTGACAATTTATCTTTTAAATAAAAAATATTTACCAAATGCTAAAAAAGTTGTAACCGACAAATCAGTAATTGATCCTTCTGTTATTCAAATGGATATTAAGGAGATAAAACAACGCATGTATGCACTTTTTGCTGTATTTGCTGTTGTTATCTTTTTCTGGTTTTCGTTTCACCAAAATGGTTTAACTTTAACTTTTTTCGCTAAAGAATATACCGATTTAAGCCTAATTAAAGTCGATTTAGGTTTTGTTAAAATTCAAGGTGCTGAAATATTCCAATCAATAAATCCATTCTTTGTGGTATTTTTAACACCTATTATATTAGCTCTTTTCGGTTGGTTACGAGCAAAAGGTAAAGAACCATCAACTCCTAAAAAAATTGCAATTGGTATGTCGATAGCTGCTATGGGATTTGTTGTTATGGCACTTGGTTCATATTTTTACAATCTTCCAATGAACGATTTGGTTAATCCTGATAAAGGTGGAGTACCATTAGCAAATGATCTTAGAGCTACACCATTCCTATTAATTGGCACTTATTTTATTTTAACAGTTGCAGAATTGTTTATTAGCCCACTTGGAATTTCTTTTGTTTCAAAAGTTGCACCTCCTCAATATCAAGGCATTATGCAGGGCGGTTGGCTTGGTGCTACTGCTATTGGTAATCAATTATTGTTTATTGGTGCAATTCTATACGAAAGTGTTCCTATTTGGATGACTTGGACTGTATTTGTTGTAGCTTGTTTAATTTCAATGTTTACAATGATATTTATGCTTAAATGGCTTGAAAGAGTTGCAAAATAGTTTTATAAAATTTATTCTTTAAAAAACAGCCTTTTATTTAAAGGCTGTTTTTTTATCCTTTCTCACTAATATCTTCTAAAAGTTTTCTATTTACAATTTTAATTTCCGAAGCATTTATCTCAATAATTTTTTCGTTGTTAAATTCGTTTAAAACACGGCTAACACTTTCGCGGGTAGTACCTATTAAATCGCCAATCTCACTTCTATTTAACGGGATATTAAAAGTTGGATTTTCAAATATTTTATCTGATAAACACAAAATTGTTTCAGCTAATCGCCCAGGCACTTGCTTATAATCATGGCTCAAATAGCGTTGATAATCGGTTAGTTCGTTTTTGCATATATCAACAATTATTTCGTAAGCAAATCGCCCATTCGACAAAATAAAATTTTTAAAATGCACTGCATCAATAAAACAGACAGATGTTTCTTCGAGTGCGGTAGCCGAAAAATGGTTTATTCTGTCGCCAAATGTAGTAGGAATTCCCAAATACGATGGAGCTTTAACTATTCGTAAAATTTTATCTCTATTATGTCCTTTAATATGAAGTTTTACTAATCCTTTTTTTAAATAAGCAACATTAAGTGTTAAAGCTTCCTGCTTAAAAATTACATCTCCTTTTTTGAAATTTACCTCAACGCTATTAGTTTCAAGAATTTCAAATTCTCTTTTATTCAAACACTTAGAAGCTATTGATTTTTCAGTACAATCTTTACACTTATTCATAATTAAATGATTTTAATTTGTAAATATATTACAATATGTGATATAAATCACACAAATATATGTTTAATTTAACATATTAAAACATTGTAAGATATTTTTGTAGTTTATCTTTGTTAAATAAATTAATACACATAAATATGAGTACAGAATTTGAAAGTCAATTGAGCGACTTACAAAAGAAAGTTGGCAAATTAGAAAAAGGGACTAAAGACCAATTATCAATGGTTGTTTTTTCGGGCGATATGGATAAAATATTAGCTGCCATGATAATTTCTAATGGAGCTGCAGCAATGGATACACAGCCTAAACTGTTTTTTACATTTTGGGCTACAGCAGCATTAAGAGACCCTAAAAAAAGTGTTTCAGGCAAAAACTTTATATCAAAAATGTTTGGTATGATGCTGCCTAAAGGAAGTAATAAGCTAAAATTATCTAAAATGAATATGTTTGGCATGGGACCAATGATGATTAAAGGCTTAATGAAAAAACAAAAAGTAGCATCTTTAGAAGAGATGTTTGCTACAGCCGCCGAACTTGGTGTTGAAATTAACGTTTGCGAAATGTCGATGAATTTAATGGGATTTAAAAAAGAAGAATTAATAGATTATCCAAATTTAAAAATATGCGGTGTAGCTACATTTTTAGCTGATGCAAGTGAAAGTAAAATTCAATTATTTATTTAACGGGACTTCTAAAAATTGCTTTTTTTTCGTTGAAATACAAGGACAAAGTTATTAAGTGATTGGTTATTGAATGATTTCCTTATTCACTTATTCACTTTAAAACTGTTTGCCTCGAAAAATCTAATTTTTAGAACCCCTATTAAAAATTTACAAAAATGACAACAGAAGAATTAAAAGGCTTAACAGTAAGTAAAATTGTTGATGCAAGAGGAACATCATGTCCTGGTCCTTTATTGGCTGCCAAAAAAGCTATGGGCGAAATTGAATCGGAAGAGATAATGGAAATATTATCATCTGACGAAGGAACAAAACACGATATACCAAAATGGTGTGGAAAAATGGAACACGATTTCTTAGGAATAGTTGAAGAAGATAGCTATTCGAGACTATTTGTAAAAAAAGCATAAATAATACTAAGTTTTATAAAAGTTTTTTTGATTATCCTTAAATCCGCAAGTTATTTGATGACTAATTGAATATCTGCTGTTTAGTTATAATATTTAATTTTAAATAATCTAATTGTTATCAGTTTATTAGTATTGTTATTGCCGATTTAAGGATTGTTTAAAAAGTGGAGGTTTGAAACATCTTAATATAATAGTGCAAGATATATAATTTGGTTAAAGTATAAACATAATAAATTGAATAATTATGAAAAATAAAAAAAACAAATATTTATTAGTATCAATTTCAATGCTAATAATAATGCTAAATAGTATTTATGGGCAAACAAATAATAAATCTTTTAAAAAAACTAATACTACAGCAAAACCTTTAATAACAAAATATGGAGCTTTAGCTATTGATAGAAATAATGGCTTTTATTTTGGATGGTCTTACGATTATAAAACTTTAGCGGAAGCCGAAACAAAAGCAATAGAAGAATGTAAAAAGAAAGGAGGAAATTGCTCTGTAGTTCTTTCTTTTTCAGGAACTGGGTGTGCTGCATATCGTACTATTGATGGAAGTGTTGGTACAGCTTATGGATGGGGAATTGCCAAAACAAAAGCTGAAGCTGATGTAATTGCTACAAAAGAGTGTTTGAAAAGAAGCAATGGTAAACCCGCTAATAATTTTGTATGGAGTTGCAATTCAGCAAATTCAGGCAATCTAAAAGAAATTTTTAATGCCTCTGAGGAGATAAATAGTATTCCGAAAACAGTTAGTGATATTGAAGGTAATATTTATAAAACAATAAAAATTGGCACGCAAGTTTGGACAGCAGAAAACTTAAAAGTAACTAAA
Organism: uncultured Lentimicrobiaceae bacterium; assembly: GCA_964598505.1. Taxonomy (GTDB): domain Bacteria; phylum Bacteroidota; class Bacteroidia; order Bacteroidales; family WCHB1-69; genus CAZRCF01. Next base: position 15,122 of record CAZRCF010000012.1, read on the forward strand.
TATAATGATGGTACAAAAATTTCATTAGTAACCGATCAACTTATTTGGGACAAGCTAACAACAGAGGGATATTGCTGGTATAATAATGATGAGAATACATACAAAAACACTTATGGTGCATTATACAACGCTTATACTGTAAACACAGGCAAACTCTGTCCTACTGGATGGCATGTGCCAAATGATGCAGAATGGACAACACTAACAACTTATCTTGGTGGTGAAGAAATTGCTGGCGGCAAAATGAAGGAATCAGGTACAGCAAAATGGAAAACACCTAATAAAGACGCAACTAACGAAACCAATTTTTCTGCAATACCAGGAGGTTATCGTCTAACGAAAAGTGTTAAGTATTCAAATATTGGACAACTTTCATCATGGTGGAGTTCTACCGAAGTTGATACATATTATCAAAATGGAAGATTTGTAAATTATAGCGGTTGTTATGTAGTTAAAACTAATGATAAAAAAATATATGGATTGTCAGTACGTTGTATTAAGAATAACTAATTTTTTTATCAATAAAAAACATTTTCTAGAACTGTTTATGAAAAAAAAATTATAAAATGGAACAAAAAAAATCATCACCTAAAATATTGGTATTTTCAACCGAAATAATATCAGATCCTGGCATCGACCAAGCCGGATTAAGAAAAATGCATTATTCGCCAAATACTTATGTAATTAGTTTGCCTTGCTCATCGGGGATAAAACCAAAATGGATATTATATGCTTTTGAAAAAGGTTTTGATGGTGTTTTTATTGCTGCCGATGGACACGAATGCTCATACAACAGTAATTGTTCTGAATACACTAATCAAATTATTATTCAGGCACAAGATATGATGAAAGAAAGAAATATTAGTCCTAAAAGAATAAGAATGGCTGCAATTTGCTCAGTTTGTGCCGAACCATTTACTGCTCATATTGCTAATTTTACAAAAATATTAAACGAGTTAGACAACTAAACTAACAAAAATGTTAACAAATCAAATAATTTACGATACAATTATTATTGGAGGCGGCATAGCAGGACAAGAAGCAGCATTGAACCTTGCCGAAATGAATTATAAAGTTTTAATAATTGAAAACGATGTTTCAATTGGTGGCAAAATGATACAATTAAGCAAAGTGTTTCCAACGCTTGATTGTGCCGCCTGTATTACAACTCCTAAAATGTCGGAAACTGCACGAAATGAGAATATTACATTACTGTTAAATAGTGATATTAAAGAGATTAAAAAGGAATATGAGGTTTTTACTTTTAAAATTACCAAACGACCTATTTATGTAAATTCTGATTTATGTATTGGCTGCCACGAGTGCGAAAAAGTTTGTAAAGATATTCATAAAGACCAATATAATTACGATATGGTAGGACGCAAATCGGCATACATAGCCTTTAATTTAGCAAATCCTCAGGTTGCCGTTGTTGATTATGATAATTGTAAAAAATGTAATTTGTGTGCAAAAATTTGTCCTTCAAAAGCAATTGACTATTCGCAAAAACCTGAGAATTATGAAATTAAAGGAAAATCTGTAATAATTGCAACAGGTTATAAATTATTTTCAGCCGAAAACAAACCTCAATATAGTTATGGGAAATTGAAAAATGTTATTCATTCAATGCAAATGGATAGATTGATAGCTCCAACTCGTCCTTATAATAATGTTGTTCGCCCAAGCGATGGCAAAATCCCCGATAATATAGCATATATTTTATGTGCTGGTTCAAGAGATTCTAGTATCGAAAATATTGACTGTGGAACAGATGATTGTAAAAACAATCCTATCTGCTCTCAAATCTGTTGTATGTATTCAATAAAACAAGCTCAATTATTAATGGGAGCCTTGCCTATGGCTGATATTACAATTTATTATATCGATATTAGAGCTTATGGCAAAGGATACGAAGAATTTTATCAGCAAGCAAAATCGATGGGAGTAAATTTTGTGAAAGCCAAAATTGCAAAAATTGATGAAAATAGCAGTAAAAAAGGAGATTTAATTTTAAGATACGAAGATATAAATAGTGGTATTGTTAAAGAAGCAAAACACGATTTAGTTGTTCTTTCAGTTGGAGTTTTGCCAAATAATGGAATTAAAGAACTATTCGTTAATGAAGTTTTAGAATTAGATAAATATAATTTTATTAATCAAACCGATATTTTAACATCACCATCTAAAACCAATATTAAAGGTGTTTTTGTTGCCGGAGCTGCTTCAAGTCCAAAAGATATACCCGATTCAATTCTCTCTGCTGGTTGTGCCGCTACCGAAGTATCATGTTATTTGAATAAAAATTAGTAAAAATGAAACAAAAAATAGGTGTTTATATTTGCCATTGTGGCGGTAATATTTCCGATTATGTTGATGTAGAACAAGTTAGGCAGATAATTGAAACCGAAAAAGGTGTTGTAATATCAAAAACTGTTCAATTTGCTTGCTCCGATTTTGGTCAAAAAGATATTGAAAACGATATAAAAGAGCATAGTTTAGATGCCATAGTTGTTGCTTCATGTTCGCCCAAATTACATCTATATACTTTTCAAGGTGTTGCCGATAGAGCTGGTTTAAATAAATATAATTATGTTCAAGTAAATATTCGCGAGCAATGTTCGTGGGCTCACTCCGACAAGCCTGCTGATGCAACCGTAAAAGCTATTGGATTGGTTATATCTGGGATCAGAAAAGTTGCTAACTCATCGAGCTTAGAGACTTTGAATATCAATGTAGATAAAAGTGTGTTGGTTATAGGGGCTGGAGTTTCGGGCTTAACTGCTGCAATTAACCTTGCTAAAAACAACTATCAAGTTCATTTAATTGAAAAAGATAAAAGTGTAGGTGGAAATATTGCTGATAATGATAATATTTTTCCAAATAATTTAAAAGGTAGTGAAGTTGTTGATAATTTGCAAATTAAAGTTAATGAACTTAAAAATATTAGTTTATATACCGACACGAAACTAACAAAAATTAATGGTAGTATTGGAAATATTAATGCCGAAATTAATAAATCAGGAGAAAAAATTAACCTTAATATTGGTTCAATTCTAGTTGCAACCGGATACGAAAACTATAAGCCTAAAGATGAGCAATATAGCTACTCAAAAAGCGAAAATATTATTACTCTTCCCGAATTTAAAAACATTATTAAACAAAGCAATGGTAAATTGATTGTTAATAATAAGGAAGTAAAAAATGTTAGTTTTATTTATTGTGTTGGAAGTCGCGAAACTAAAGGCGATAATAAGTATTGCTCAAGGGTGTGTTGTACATCTACAATATACACAGCTTTAGAGTTGCAAAAGAAGTTTAAAAACATAAAATCATTTCATTTTTATAGAGATATTAGAACTTATGGAAAGCAAGAAATATTTTTTGAACAATCTTCAAAACAAGGCGATTTGTATTTTAAATTTGAAGAAAAAGAGCAGCCAATAATTGAAGTTAATGATAACAAATTAAAAGTTAAAATAAAAGACTATTTATCTGATAAAAAAGAGTTAGAAATAGAAACAGATATTGTAGTTTTAGTAACAGGATTAGTTCCATGCAACGATAGCAACGAATTATCGGAAATATTAAAAATACCTATTGGACAAGATAAATTTTATAACGAAATTCACCCGAAATTAAAACCAGTAGAAACAGTAATTAGAGGAATATATATAAGTGGATGCAGTCAGGGACCAAAAAATATTAGCGAATCTGTTCAATCATCGTTAGCTGCTGTGTCAAAAATAAATACAATTTTAAGCAAAGGCACAATCGATTTGCCTCCAATTGTAGCACAAGTAGATAGTAAAAAATGTGTTTATTGTGGTAAATGCCTCGAAGTATGCAGTTATAATGCTATAGCCGAAGTAAATTTTGAAAACAAAACTATTGCACAAGTTAATAAAGCTGCTTGTGTTGGTTGCTCTATTTGTGGTGCTTTTTGCCCAAACGATGCTATTGAAATTGCTCAATTCACTGATAATGAAATAACAGCTATGATTGATGGTTTTACTGAAAACGTTGTATTAAATGAAAAAACAGAAAATCAAAATACAAAAAGTGGAAAAAAAGTAACAATAAATGGATATCCAAAAATTTGGAAAAATATTGCTGAGATAATTTCAGAATCACCAAAAACAATACCCGAAATTGCTAACATATTAAACGTTGAAACTTCCGAAATAACATATAATATTATGACTATGAATAAATTTGGATTAGTTATTCCCGAAGGAGTAAACGATGATGAAAATTATTATCTATACAAATATGCAGGCGTTTAATCGTTTTTACCTAAATTATAATTTGTAAAAATAGAATAAAAATTTATAATAAAAATTATTTCAAATAATGACAACAATAAATACAAAATTTTCTGAAGAGATTAAAAAATATGGGGCAACCGATTTTGAAGCTTGTTTTAATTGTGGCACTTGTACTGCTATTTGCGGCTTAACCGACCAAAATGCTAATTTTCCACGAAAATTTATTCGTAGTGGTGTGTTAGGGCAAAAAGATGATATTTTAAACAGCAAAGAGCTTTGGTTATGCTATTCGTGTAGCGATTGCACCACAAACTGCCCCCGACAGGCTGCACCTGCCGAATATATGTCGGCATTGCGCCGTTTTGCTATTGCTAATTACGAGCCTACTGGAATTACAAAACTGATTTTTAAAAACAATATTTTTTCTTTAATTTTCACACTATTATTAGCAGCAATTTTAGGATTTTTCTTGCTAACATTAAACCCTAATGAAGTTATTGCTCGCTGGATTTTTGAGTTTGTTCCTTACGAAATAATTCATAATTTAGGAATAGTAATTTTTGCTATTACAGGTGTTTCCATTGCATTAGGATTAGTAAAAATGTGGTTGCGATTATCGAAAACTATGGATAAAAATCCACCAAAAAAGAAAAAGAAAAACACACCAATAGTCGCCTTACAATTAATGTTTAACGAACTTGCAACAATGAAACGCTACAAATCGTGCGATAATGAAGAGTACTCTTTTTGGAAATCAAAAAAATCAATTCTGCAACCTTGGTTTGTTCATTGGTCTATTATGTGGGGGTTTTTAGGTTTACTTGCTGCTACAACACTCGATTTTGTTTTTAAAGACCCAAGTACTACTATTTGGCTGCCAAGTAGAATATTAGGAACAATTGCCGGAATATTTATGGTTTATGGCACTTCGCTAGCTATTTATTATCGATTGACAAAAATTACTTTGGCATATTCGGTAACAAAACTTGCCGACTGGATGTTTCTGTTTTTTCTATGGTTGGCTGGCATTACAGGGTTTTGGATAGAAATTGCGGTATCAATAGAAGACGTATCGGCAATAAACCATTTTATGATGATTTTTCATGTTATTATTTCTATGGAATTGGTTCTGTTATTTGCATTTTCAAAATTTGCTCATGCAGTATATCGCCCTATGGCTCTGTTTTTATATTTTAAATCAGTGTGAAAAAATTACATAAGAGTATTCGAATTTGGGTTATATTTGTAATCAAATTATTATTGTTATTAAATTATTAAAAATGATAGTATAATGAAAAATATTTTAAAATATTACTTATTTCTTCTAATAATATTAAGTTTATTATTGTTGTTTTTTAACACTTTTAAGATATATAATACAAATGTTGATAATATTTCGATTTTTTTACTATTATTTTTGGGATTACTGCCATTAATAACGACTATAAAAAAAATTAAATGGGGTGATTTTGAAGCGGAAATTGGAAACGCAGAAATTCAAAAAATTGATAAGGAATTAAAAGGTGCTGTTGAAAGTGCTATTAGAAAAACAGCAGATAATGCTACAAATAAAAATAATATAAAATCAAAAGATGTCAAAAATGAATTAACAGACTTGAAATTATATTTATTTCAGCTATTAGAAATGGATAGTGTTATAGCTCTTGCAAAATTAAGGGTTGAATTAGAATTTGTACTTAAAAAAGTATATACTCATGTAACTCATAACGAGGATAGATATTATCCTGTTAATCTAATGGTTAGAGAATT
>CAZRCF010000013.1:0-6869 GCA_964598505.1 uncultured Lentimicrobiaceae bacterium
ATAAAATGATAAACAGCTTTACCGTCTTTAACGCTTTGCATTAGTTTTTTTGCATTAACTAATCCGTGAGCAACAGCACAACGAAGTTCAACACCTTCTAAGAAATTCCATTCAGGAACAGTACCAGTAATTACAACTGATGCTTCTTTAACACCTTCCATACCTCTAACAGGCAAAACATTTAAGTTTTCGAAAGGTATTTCTTTTCCTGTAACTACTTCCCAAGCAGTACGTAAAGCAGCTTCCATAACACCACCTGTAGCACCAAAAATTACAGCAGCTCCAGTTGATGAACCCATAATACTGTCATAGTTATCTTCTTGTAACGATGAGAAATCAATACCAGCTTGTTTAATCATAATTGCAAGTTCGCGAGTAGTTAAAACATAGTCAACATCTTTATATCCACTACTTCTCATTTCTGGACGATCGGCTTCAAATTTTTTGGCTGTACAAGGCATTATCGAAACAGAAACTATATTCGCGGGATCTATACCTTTTTTCTGAGCATAATATGTTTTTGCTAATGCACCAAACATTTGTTGAGGTGATTTACATGTAGAAACATTATCTAACATTTCAGGGAAGATATGTTCAATAAATTTAATCCAACCAGGTGAACATGAAGTAGTTAATGGAAGCGATACTGTATGATCTTTATCTTTAAGAGCTTTTTTCAAGCGACCTAAAAGTTCGTAACCCTCTTCCATAATTGTAAGGTCGGCACTAAAATCGGTATCTAATACAGAGTTAAAACCTAAACGTTTTAAAGCGGCTACCATTTTACCGGTAACACGAGTACCAGGGTCGTTACCTAAATCTTCACCAAGTGCAATACGAACTGCAGGAGCTGTTTGTACAACGACATGTTTTGTAGGGTCTGCTAATGCGTCCCAAACTTCTTCAATACAATTTTTTTCAACTAAAGCACCAGTAGGACAGCGATTTATACATTGACCGCAGTTTGTACACACAACTTCAAACAAAGAGTGATCGAAGAAAGTAGATACTTTCATTTTATCACCTTTATGAGCACAGCTAACAGCACTAACCGATTGCATCTCTTCGCAAACTCTTACACATCTTTGACATCTAACACATTTGCTATCATCTTTTATTATTGATGGCGAATAGTGGTCGATAGTGTAATTATGATGCGGAACTAAATCAATAAACGAATCGTTACTAATTTTATATTCAGCAGCTAAAAACTGAAGTTCACATTTTCCGTTTTTATAACATTTTGTACAATCTGCATTATGTTCCGAAAGTAGAAGTTCGATAATATGTTTACGAGCTGTTCTTACTTTATGTGAATTGGTGTGAATTTCCATACCATCGCCAACTGGAGTTGCGCATGCAGGAGGTAAAACGCGAGCACCTGTTTGTTCTACAACACAAACGCGACAATTTCCGGCAACGTGCACATCGGGATGATGACATAATACCGGTATTTTTATATTTACTTGACGAGCTGCATCAAGGATAGTTGTTCCTTTTTCAACACTAACGTCAATTCCATCTATCGTTAAATTAACTTTTTCTGCCATTTTGATTATTCATTTAAAAATTAAAACCTGATTAATAAATCATTTCTTCTCTAAAATTGCCAACAATTGATGAGAAAGAGTTAGCAACAGACTGTCCTAAACCGCATTTAGCAGTAAGTTTCATCGATTCGGTAAGTTTCAAAAGATAGTCGAGATATGATGAGTGTTTATCTCCTTTTTTAACTGCTTCGATACCGTGTAATAGTTGTTGAACTCCAACTCTGCAAGGTGTACATTGTCCGCATGATTCTTCAGCAAAGAAATCAAGATAATTACGTAACAAGTTAAACATTGAGCGAGAGCTATTAAAAATCATCATTGAGCCTCCAGTAGGAAGTGAATCGCCCTCTAAGTCGCCTTGATAGCCAATAATTGTTTGTGCAAATTTTTTGCGTGGAACACAAAAACCTGATGCACCACCTACTTGAACAGCTTTAGTGTCGCCATCGCCAAATGCGTCAACAAATTCTTGCAACGACATTCCTAATTCAAGCTCATAAATACCCGGAATTGGAGTATCTCCTGAAATTGAAAATAGTTTTGATCCACGAGATGATTTTGTTCCTAATTGTTTATATTTTTCTGCACCAATTTTACATACAATTGCTGCCGAAGCCAATGTTTCAACATTATTTACAACGGTTGGTTTATTCAAATATCCTTCAATAACTGGAAATGGTGGTTTGTTACGTGGTTCGCCACGTTTTCCTTCCATTGATTCTAATAAAGCAGTTTCTTCACCACACACATAAGCACCTGCACCCATAAAAATATCTACTTCAAAATCGTATTTTTGTTGTTGCATTATTGCATGAAATTCCTTTAAATCACGACGAAGTTTTGGTACTAAAAATTTATATTCGCCTCTTAGATATATATAACCTTTGTGTGCACCTGTAACTTTAGCCGCAATAGCCATCCCTGTAAGTACTTTTAACGATACTTTATCAATAATTTCACGGTCTTTAAAAGTTCCTGGTTCGCCTTCATCGGCATTACAAACGATATATTTTTCTTCCGATTTAGCATCACGAGCAAATTTCCATTTTAATCCTGTAAGGAAACCTGCACCACCTCTACCTTTTAAACCAGAATCAATCATTTCATTTATGATTTCATCATCTGTACGTTTAAACGTTTTGGCAATAATATCTTTATAATCTTCTTCTTGAAAAATAAAATCAACACGTTTTAGCGTTTTTTCTGACATTTTAACCTCTCCTATTTTTAATATGTTCCTTTTTTACTATAACTATCGATAATTTCGATTACTTGCTCTTCGTTTAACTCTGTGTAAACTTCGTCGTTAATCAAAATTGCTGGAGCCTTATGACACCATCCCAAACAATTTGTTTGCAATAGAGTAAACTTTTTGTCTTTACTTGTTTCTCCTAATTTTAGCTTTAAAACATCTTCTATTGCCTTAATTATTTGATTTTTACCTTTCATTGAACATGTAAGAGATTTACATACTCTTATAACAAATTGACCTCTAGGTTCTGTATCTAAAAAAGAATAAAATGTTGCTGTTCCATAAACTTGAGCTGCCGATAAATTTAACTCTCTAGCAATCATTTTAATACTTTCTTCACTAAGGGTTCTCTCTTGCTCTATAACACCTTGAAGTACCGGCATTAAACTTTCTCGTTCTCTGCCATAGATATTCACAAGTCGTTTAATCAGATTTTCTACTTCTACCATAATTACGCGATTTTTTTTGTTAATATTCCGTTTTTATTATTTATTTTATATTGTTTTTTATTTTAATTCGACCGCAAATATAAACTTTTCAAACTTATTAATGAAGTCTATTAATTGCTTTTATAAAAATATTAATTAATTTATAATCGTTCTACATAACAAATTAATAAATATTTAAAAAAATATATTATGAGCTAATAAATAACCTTTTAACTTACTGGTAATTATAAAAATTCTATTACAAAATAAATTTTATTTAGGACAAAACATTGAAAAACGATAAATAAAATTTAATACAGATTAACCAAATAACTTTAAGCAAAAAAATACAAACATATAGAATATATTTTACAAAAAAAGCTGCCAATTTTTGGCAGCTTTTTTTGTATATAATTGTTTGTAACTCTATTCAAATGAACGAATTGCTTCTTGAATAATAGTTATAGCTTCGCGTAATTGAGCTTCAGTAATTACCAATGGTGGAGCAAAACGAATAATATCGCCATGAGTTGGTTTAGCCAATACACCTAAATCTCTCATTTTCATACATACATCCCAAGCTTCTTTACCATTTTTCGGACGAATAATAACTGCATTTAATAATCCTTTTCCTCTTACAAGGGCAACCATTTCCGATTTAAAATTTGTCATCTCTTCGCGGAAAATAATTCCTAATTTTTCAGCTTTTTCTGCTAAGTTTTCATCTCTAACAACTTCTAAAGCAGCAATAGCAACTTTACATGCTAACGGAAAACCTCCAAATGTAGAACCATGTTCACCAGGTTTAATGCAAAGCATAATATCATTGTTAGCCAAAACAGCAGAAACTGGAAGTACTCCACCCGATAATGCTTTTCCTAAAATAAGAATATCTGGTTTAACTCCTTCGTGGTCGCAAGCAAGCAATTTGCCAGTACGAGCAATACCTGTTTGAACTTCATCGGCAATAAATAATACATTTTTAGCTTTACATAAATCATAAGCTTTTTTCAAATATCCGGCATCTGGAACAAAAACACCTGCTTCGCCTTGTATAGGTTCAACTAAAAAACCTGCAATCATTGGGTCTTCTAAAGCTTTTGATAGAGCATCTAAATCGTTGTATGGTATTTTTATAAAACCTGGAGTAAAAGGACCAAATCCTGCATAAGAATCGGGGTCGTTACTCATAGAAACAATTGTAATTGTGCGTCCGTGAAAGTTACCATCGCAAACAATAATCTTTGCTTGATTTTCAGGTAATCCTTTTTTTGTATATGCCCATTTACGGCATAATTTTAAAGCTGTTTCGTCGGCTTCTGCACCCGAATTCATCGGCAATACTTTTTCGTAACCAAAATATTCTGTTACAAATTTTTCGTAAGGACCTAATTGATCGTTATAAAATGCACGTGAAGTTAATGTTAATTGTTGAGCTTGTTCTGTTAATGCACCAACAATTTTTGGGTGGCAATGTCCTTGATTTACTGCTGAATAAGCAGAAAGAAAATCGAAATATTTTTTCCCTTCAACATCCCATACAAAAGCACCTTCACCTTTTTTTAGCACTACCGGTAGTGGATGATAATTGTGTGCACCGTATTTGTCTTCCATTTCCATCGCTTGAGCCGATGATGTAATCTTTTCAACCATAATTATTTGTTTTTTATTTGTTTTTTCAATTTTGTGCAAAGATAATACTTTAAATAAAATAAAGAAATTTTTTGAAATAAATTAAATTTGAAATACTATTTTTTACTACCGGTTAAAACACCCGAAACACACCAATGACTAAAACTTCCACTTTCGGATTTACCTTGATTAATTACTACACGGAGATTATGCTTTCCTTTAGCAATATTTGTTAAAGGAATAATATATGGAGGTGTAAGTGTTCCCGGACACCAATTGGAACGACTTAAATCACTCGATGATAAGCCATCAGGAAAATTGCCCGATGCAGGATTTAAAAGTCGATATGTACCACAATCTGTTCGCCAAGGCGTATGTTGAAAAACTAATAAATCATCAATAAAAATTTGATTAAGCTTTGGAACAAATTCATCGCCATTTTCCCAACCACCATGTCCCGTTGTGGTAAAAAGTAAATTTAAGTTTTGTAATGAATCAGTAATTTCAAATTGCATTTCCAACGAATCATTTTGAAACAATTTTCCATAATTCTGACCATCAGCTTCCATAATATTTACAGTGTTAAATAATGGCTGTATCCATTTATTATTTGAACCCATTTCTGGTTCAGGATAAAAATCAAGTTCAAGGCTTACTTTATGTCCTCCTTTATCATAGTTACCAATATAAACTCCTATCCATATCTCTTTTTCGTTATCAGGAATTAATGATGTAACTTCTTGTTTATAAACAGCCGAATCGCTCCAATGGTATCCCGATACAACTCTTTTTGAATTAAAATAACCAACTCCAAAAGGTGTAAAAAAACGCATTAATTCAATAACTGGTGAATAATTTTCGTTTGCAATAATTCCCTGATAGTTATTACCCTGATTATCAATATATAATGGAAGTTTTCCTATACCATTTTGAAAAGCATTTAAAATTGTTTCTTCATTTTTTACAGAAAATGTAAATACAGAACCAACTCTATCGTAAGCATCTCCATTCGACCAATCAGTTAATTGTACAAAATACAAACCTTTATCTCCATTATTGGGAAGTTTTATTTTTTTTAAAATTATATTTCCTTTTGAATAACGATAAGTATGATTTATTTTTTCATTATCTGAATTTATTATATTGTTTTCAAAATTGATTTGCTCTTTTTCAAAAATAGGAATACGAATATATCTCGATTTTATTTGTTCTGCTAAATAAGTAGCTTCATTAACTTTAATAAAATCAATACCCGGTTGATTTACAGCTTCATCAGAAAAAGATATTGATTTTGCAAGTACTAATCTATTGCCATTTACAATATATTTTAAAACTAATCCATCAATTGGAGCAAATGAAATAGAAGGACAACCTTTATAGTTTAACTTATTTGTAAACCAGACCTCAATTTTGTTTGAAAAAACATCATATATTGCTTTTTTGCATATATAACCTAATATTGTATCTGTATTTTCAACTATTGTAGGCTGACTTAACGATTTAAAAGGAGTTACAACTGCATATTTTTTTTCGCCAATTACCCCTGTTTTTGTAATAGTTTGTTTTTTATAATTTATAAAAAATCTTTCATTTGTTGAAGAGTTTTCAATACTTGCATTTGATTTATCACATATTACCTTTATAATTTTATCATTTACTATTTTGTTGTTTTCGTATTGTTCATAAATTAATGTAGATGTTTTAATTGATTGAGCATATATATAATTGCCAATTAGAATTGCTAATAATACAAAGATTGTTCTGATTTTTTTCATTTAGTGTATTTTATTAAGGATTAGTTAATTTGTATAATATTGAAATTTAGCTTGTTACTATATATTAAGTGCGAAGTTTTAAAACTTCGCACTTAATATATGATTATTATAAACAAATTTATTTCGCCTTATTTTTTGCATCATTTATCAATTTATCGGCTTCACTTTGGGCTTTATCAATTATCTGTTTTGATTTTGTATCGGCTTCACTATTTAATTTTGCGGCTTTTGA
>CAZRCF010000013.1:6969-18405 GCA_964598505.1 uncultured Lentimicrobiaceae bacterium
TTAACTGTTTTTACAACTTCTTCTTTCTTTTTGTTTATCTCTTCTTTTACAGCTTCTTTTACATTAGTAACGGCATTATTGGCAGCATCGCGAAGTCCAGTTTTTATCATTGGTTTTGTAAATGTTCCTCCTACTTTAATATCAAATTTCATTATTTCAGCTAAGTTTACATTTACACCAGATTGCGCTACTTTTCCTGTTATACTGTTTATAAAATCGTTGCCAACACTACCAAATGCTTTACGTGGTACCTGCATATTAAATGTGTAGTCAATTACTTGGTCAATCCCTGTTTTGCCCGAAATTGTAGATTTTATTCCCTCGAAAGCTACATCAAAAGGCTCGGTTGTTATTTTACCATCTTTTATTTTAAATTTCAGCGAAATATTATTTAAGTTTAGCTGTTTGAAGGCATTAATTTTTGAAACATTTGCAATTTCTTTTAATAAATTAGAACCAATAATTGAAACTGAGCCAGTTTTAAGTGTACCGGAAGCATCAACGCTGTTCCAAACAGGAGTCATTGTTTTGTCTAAAGTACTTGTAATATGAAATGCCGATGAGAATTTGCCTTTTGCATTTTCGGCTATTGGTGCTACTTTTTTTATAATTTCAAACGAATTCCACGATTTATTTATATCTAAATTTGTAAGATTAAAATCAAAATCCATTTCAGGTAAAACTTTCACGCTCGAATAATAGCCGTTAATCTTAATTTGACCATCTAAAACATTCATCATAACGTTACTCATACTTACTTTTTGATCTTTAAGTGTAATCACACCTTCAATATTTGTAATGTCAAGTTTGTCGTATTTCACAACTTTAAAACTCGATTTTAATGTAAAGTTTATGTTTTTTGGAACATCAAATGCAGTTAGTGCCGATGATGATGTGTCTTTTTTTGCAGGAGTTGCAGTTGCCGGTTCGTTGCTCATAAATTGATTTACATCAAAATAATTTGAATTTGTAGTTACATTTGCAATTAAATCGCCTCTATCAAACATATAACCAATAAAATTCTCAACGCGACCTTTTGCATTAAAATCGCTATTTTCAATTTTCATATTAAAATTGGTTAATTCGGCAAAAGCAGGAGAAAATTTAAGTCCTGCATCGCTTATTGTAACTCCTTTTGGTAAATCTTTATCGGCATAGAAAAAGTTTTTGAGTTCAATTTTTCCAAGGGCTTTAAATTTTTCATATTGTTTTTTGTCAATCATCGACATACGACCTTCAAAAGCAATATCCGCATTCATTACACCCGATAATTTTTGGTCTTTTTCTAATGGATAAAAATCTTTTACAATATTCATATCAATTTTGCCTTTTGCTTTCAAATTAATATTTGGGTCGCTAATAGGTGTGCTTACTAACATTGTAATATCGAAAGGATTACTTGCCATTTCGAAATGGAATTTTTTAACATCAATTATTGTATTATCGGCACTTCCACCTTTATTTGTAATAGAAGTAACTATTTGAATATTGTTAACCGATTTTGGCAAACTTGGATATTTAAACATTGCATTTGCTACTTTCAAATTTAGCCCAAAAGCAGGTAAATTGAGCGAATCGTAAGTTCCTTTTGCATAAGCCGAAAGCTCAAAATTCCCTTTTGTTTCAATTTTATCAAAATCTTTCATAAAAATTGCCGGAACCATCGATAAAACATTTTTAAACTCAGTATTTGGAGTTTTAAGTTTAATATCCATTGCGTATGAATTTTTCAACATTTGGAAAAATCCATTAAACTGCATTTCCAACTCATTTAATTTCACAACATTATCCAAAAAATCAAAACGCATTTTATCTAAATCGGCTTTCATATCAAATTTAATATCGGCTTTCCCTTTTTTCAAATATGAAATTCCATCCATAACAAAAGTAACCTCTTTAATGGAAGTTTTAGTACGAATATCAGTTGTAGAAGCAGTTAAATCGCCTTTTAGTGTATGGTTTAAACCAACTAATTCGGCAAACATATTTCCTTGACGATCGTCGTATATAATATTACCATTTTCAATTTTTACTTTTTGTAATGTAAGTTTAAAAGTAGAAGGCTCAGATTTAGTAGTATCAACAGCAGCGGTGCTTGGCTTAGTTATATCCCAATTTGCTTTACCATCTTTTTCAACAATACATTTAATTTTGGGTTTTTCGAGTGTAATTCCTTCGATTTTGTAGTTATCGCCGCTAATAACGCTAAACAAATCAATACTTACATTAATTTTTTCGGCAAAAACCAAAGTGTCTTTGCTAAAATTTTCAATTCCAACAACTGATAGTTTTTCTAATCCTAACGAAAAATTTGGAAAACTCCGAAACAAAGTTAAATCAACCTTTTCCCAATTAACTTTTGCATTAAGATTTTTATTTATCTCAATTTTTACCTGTTCGATAATTTTATTTTTAAAAATAAAAGGCAAACAAATCATAAGAATTATCAATACTAATAATGAAATTCCCGAAATTTTCAATGTTTTTTTAAGTTTTTTGTTCATAATGCAAAGTTTTAAATGTATATACTAATTTTTAAGCAATTTTTATTTTCAATTTTTACTAAATTGTTATCAAATTTATAAAAATTAATTCTTTAAAACATATTTTTTCTTAATTTCGTAAATATTTTATTTATCGACATTAAAAAAACATGAATAATTTTTTTAAAAATATTGATTTTCCAAAGCTAAAACATATTGAAAGTAATAATTTTTTTCTAATTGCAGGTCCGTGTATAGTTGAAAACGAAACTATGCCATTAGAAATTGCACAGCAAATTAATACTATTTGCGAGAAATTGCAAATACCATTTATTTTTAAAGCATCGTACCGAAAAGCAAATCGTTCGAGCACAAATTCTTTTACCGGAATTGGCGATGAGAGGGCATTAGAAATAATTGCTCAAGTGGGAAAAACATTAAATATTCCAACAATAACCGATATTCATACTGCTGCGGAAGCAAATTTGGCTGCAAAATATGTTGATGCACTTCAAATACCAGCTTTTTTATGCCGACAAACCGATTTGTTAATTGCAGCAGCCGAAACAGGATTGCTAATAAATATTAAAAAAGGTCAATTTCTATCGCCTGAGGCTATGAAATTTGCTGTTGAAAAAGTTAGAAATGCCGGAAATAACAAAGTAATGATTACCGAACGAGGAACTACATTTGGTTATCAAGATTTAATAGTTGATTTTAGAGGTGTGGCTGAGATGAAAAAAAACAGTTGTCCTGTAATTTTAGATGTAACTCACTCATTGCAGCAACCAAACCAAAGTGGCGGTATTACAGGCGGTCGTCCCGATTTAATTGATACCATTGCATCGGCAGGCATTGCTACCGGTTTCGATGGACTTTTTATTGAAACGCACCCAAATCCAAGTTTAGCACTTTCTGATGGTGCTAATATGTTGAAACTCGAAAATTTAGAAAAACTGCTTACCAAGTTGGTAAAAATTAGGGAAGCTATTCAGGAGTAAATGGTTCAGGGTGAATGGTAAATGGTGCAGGGTAAATTGTGCGAGGTGCAGGGTAACTGGTGAAAAATGCGTTGAAATGAGATATTTATTTTAAATATTTTAGAAAAAATATTTAATCTGTTGGATTTTTATGATAATGAACAAATCCAAATATTTCAATTCTGCTTTCAGAAATTCTAAATACAATTGTGTATCCTTTGTAAATAAGGTCTCGAATTAATGGATTGTTGAAATAAATTGATTTTCGGTATTTATATGGGTTTGAGGGTATTTCCTTAATACGACTTAAAATATTATTTTTAAATTTTCGAGCTTGCTGAGGACTATCTAATGAAATGTATTCAATTTGGGTTTCAAGTCGCTTTAAAAACGATTCTTTAAATACTATTTTCATGTTTCTTTATAATTTTCTCTAATCTGCTATCAGCTTCGTTAATATCAATAAATGTAGCATTACCATTAATTATTTCATTTAATTCCGACTCTAAATATTTTTTGTTTTCAAATAATTCAGAATTTTCTGTAATTATTTCAATCTCATCTTTATTGAATTTACTTAAAAGCCAAATTAACCTATCGTAAATTCTATCATTTATACGTAATTTTATTGTGTGCATTGTTTTTTTTTACAAATATACGATTTTTTATACTTTTTTTTGTTTAACATTTAAAAATTTTCTACTTTTAAAGTGATTTTTAGATATGTAATATTTTATGTGTAAATTTGACAAATATAATATTATAAATTTTATGTTCTAAAGAAGGCAAAACAGTTAAAAGAGTTGTTGTGCAGTACAGAAATAAATAAATTTTGTAAACAAAGAATAATTATCTAAAGTTAAATTGAATAATATTAAAACAATAAATAATAAAAAATAAATAATATGTTTGAAAAAAGTGTTTACATAAAAAGAAGAGAAGCTCTAATGAGCAAAATTAGTGATGGAATTTTAATATTTATTGGTAATACCGAAAGCCCAATGAATTATCCTTCAAATACTTATCATTTCCGTCAAGATAGTACTTTTTCGTATTTTACAGGGTTAGAAATACCTAATTTTGCATTAATAATCGATATTGACAACAAAACAACAACCCTTTACGGTGATGATTTTGAAATTGACGATATTATTTGGATGGGACCGCAACCATCTGTAAGCGATTTGGCTTCAAAATGCGGTATAACTTCAACTGCACCATATAGTGCTTTTGAATTAATGGTAAAAGCAGCTAATGAAAGCAACCAAAAAGTACATTATTTGCCTCCTTATCGTGCCGAAACTAAAATACAACTTAGCTCATTATTAAATATTTCGGTAAATGATTTAAAATCAAATGCTTCGCTTGACTTAATTAAAGCTGTTGTTGCTTTACGCGAGATTAAATCAGCTATTGAAATTGAAGAGATTGAAAAATCGTGCAATACCGGATATAAAATGCAAACTACAGCAATGAAAATGTGTAAAGTTGGTGTTTATGAAAGAGAAATTGCCGGTGCAATAGAAGGAATTGCTATTGGCGAAGGAAGCGGAGTTTCGTTTCCTATTATATTATCGCAACATGGCGAAACACTTCATAATCATGACCATAGCCAAAAATTAGAAAATGATAAATTGCTTTTGGTTGATTGTGGTGCCGAAAACAGTAAAAATTATTGCTCCGATTACACTCGTACAATTCCTGTTAGCGGAAAATTTTCGCCCATCCAAAAACAGATATATGAAATTGTACTAAAAGCAAATACAGATGCAATAAAAGCTATTAAACCAGACGTGAAATTTATTGATATTCATTTGCTTGCATGCCGAATTATTGCCGATGGACTTAAAGAAGTTGGGATTATGAAAGGCGATATGGAAAAAGCAGTTAAAGACGGTGCACACACTCTTTTTATGCCTCATGGACTTGGTCACATGCTTGGCATGGACGTTCACGATATGGAAAACTTAGGCGAAAATTATGTTGGTTACGATGATAAAACAACAAGAAGTACAGAATTTGGAACTGCTTATGTTCGTTTGGGCAAAGAGCTTAAACCTGGGTTTGTTCTTACAGTTGAACCAGGAATTTATTTTATTCCAACACTAATAGATATTTGGAAAAACGAAGGAAAACATACAGAATATATTAATTACGATTTATTAGAAACATTTAAAACATTTGGTGGAATTAGAATTGAAGACGATGTTTTAGTAACCGAGAATAGTTATCGTGTTTTAGGCAAACCTGTACCAAAAACTGTTGCTGAAATTGAAGACTTGATGAATAAGAAATAGTTTTAACTTTATTTTTTTAAAATGGTTTGAATAAATTCAAACCATTTTTGCATATATACCTTTAAAACCCTAAAACATCGCGCATTGTGAAAACACCTTTATGTTTTACAATCCATTCGGCTGCAAATAAAGCACCTTGAGCAAGTCCTTTTCTGTTAAATGCGGTATGTTTTATTTCAATACTATCAATATTTGAAGTATAAGAAACAATATGTGTACCTGTAGCATCGCTTTCGCGTATTGAATTAATTGGTAAATCTTCTATAATAAAACTATTCTTATTATTTGATTTAATTTCAACAATTTCGTTTGCTAATTCAATTGCAGTTCCGCTTGGCGAATCGAGCTTTGTAATATGGTGTATTTCTTCAATATTTACATCATATTCTTTAAAAGAGTTCATCAATTTTGCCAATTTTCTATTTAGCTCAAAAAATAAATTTACTCCTAAACTGTAATTTACAGAATAAACTAAACTTTGTTTGTTTTGCAAGCATAACTCTTTAATTTCGGGAAAATTATCAAACCATGCAGTAGTTCCAACAACTATTGGTAAATTAAATGAAAAAGATTTTTTAATGTTATTAACCACAGCCATTGGAGTTGAAAATTCTATCGCTACATCAGCTTTTGAAATATCATCAGCATTATCAATCCAATCTTGTTCGTTATCAATAATTGAAACAACTTCATGATTTAAGGCAATTGCAACTTTTTCGATTTCCTGCCCCATTTTTCCATAACCTATTATTACTATTTTCATTTTATATTTTGTTTTTCATTATTTTTTTTCACCACTAAGGTTATTAAATAGAACACTAATAGCACAGAAAAGGTAGATGAACGCAGGAAAAGATTATTAGCTGTTAGTATATAGCTATTAGCGGTTAGCTTATTTTTACAGTTTGTATAGCTTAGTGTTTTGTTTTTTACTTTTTTCTTTTCACTTTTTCCTTGTATCTTTTTTACCACTAAGGCACTCAGTTCACTAAGTTTCACTAAGTAATCTCCATTTCCTCATTATCACATCAGCACATTATCGCATTATCGCATCACTTCTAACTTCCAACTTCCCTCTTTTCAACAAGTTATTTAAAAGTAAACACTAAGCTAACTCCTGTATTAAATGAATTAAGAGCATAATTATTAGGAACTATATATGGTTTAAATTTCATTGCAAGGTCTTCAGAAACATCAAATGAATACAAGTGAGCATCAACTGTTGCATCAATAATATTAAGTGTATACCAAACTACAAAACCAATAATTGATAATTCTCTATTTCGTTGATAATAATGTTTAGACGCTAAAATATTTTCAATTTTATAGTTCGCATCTTTAAACAATGGGTTTAATTGAGCAGAATCTCCTAATAATCGACTATTAAATTCTTTGTTAAAAATATCGTAATTTTTATTTGCAATATTATAAGAATAAGCTAATAACCCAAAACCACCATAAACAATAGGTATTTTCCAATATTTTTTATTATACACCTGACCAAGCCCTGGAATAATTGTTGAATACAAAGCAGCTCTATTAGCTGAATGAGTATTTTGTTTGTTTAATAATGAATCTTTTGGTATCGGTTTTTGAGAATAGCAAATACTACTAAGCCCAAATAATAGAATTAGTATAAATAGAATTTTGCTGTTCACATTTGTAAACATAATTTAATTAGCTATTTATTAATTTAATAATACGTTCAAATTCATCATCTGATTGAAATGGAATTGCAATATGTCCCTTTCCCTTAATATTTCTTTTTATCTCAATTTTTGAATTCAAATGTGAAGCTAATTTCGATTTTGCAGTTTCAAAGCGTGCAGGTAATGAAAGAACAATAGGTGTTTTATGTTGCTCCTCTGATACTTGATTAAATTTTCTAACAAGGTCTTCAACTTGACGAACTGAAAGATCTTTACTAACAATATCATTACAAAGCGAAACTTGAACTTCGTTATCATCGATACCTAAAATAGCACGAGCATGTCCCATAGAAATTTTAGTATCTCTAACTGCAATTTGAATTGGAGTTGGCAGTTTAAGCAAACGCAGATAGTTTGTAATGGTAGATCTGTTTTTTCCAACTCGTTCGCTTACTTGATCTTGAGTAATATTACATTCATCAATAAGTCGTTGGTAGCTTAGTGCAATTTCCATTGAATTTAGGTTTTCGCGTTGAATATTTTCAACAAGAGCCATTTCAATCATTTGCATATCATCAGCCGACCGAATATAAGCAGGAACTTTTTTCAAACCGGCAATTTTTGATGCACGTAAACGACGTTCGCCAGAAATAAGTTGATAACGATCGCCTTCAATTGGTCGAACCGTAAGAGGTTGAATTAATCCATGAACTTTAATCGAATCGGCAAGTTCATTTAAGGCTGTTTCTTCAAATTCGGTTCTTGGTTGCCAAGGATTTGCATCAATCAACAATAAATCAACAGTATTTATGTCAGATAATCTAATTCTACTGGGTGAATCAATACTAACAACTTCTTCGTTAGGAGTATTTAATAATGCACTCAAACCGCGTCCAAGTGCTCTTTTTTGAGCGTTCATTCTTTAATAATATTTATGATTTTATCTGCATTTTTTAATTTAGTCATATCATTTTTCTGTAATAATTCGCGTGTTAAATTCAAATAGTTGTGCGAGCCTTTACTATCAGCATCGTACATAATAATGCTTTCGCCATAACTTGGAGCCTCGCTAAGTTTTGTATTTCTATAAATAATTGTATCGAAAACTAATTGCTGGAAATGTTGCTTAACATCTTCAATAACTTGATTAGCTAAGCGTAAACGTGCATCGTACATAGTAAGTAAAATACCTTCAATAGTTAAATTAGGATTTAATCGCGATTGAACAATTTTAATTGTATTTAATAATTTTCCGAGACCTTCTAAGGCAAAATATTCGCACTGCACTGGAATAATAACACTATCGGCAGCACTTAAAGAGTTTATAGTAATAAGACCAAGTGAAGGAGCACAATCAATAATAATAAATTCGTATTGTTCACGAATTTTATCAATTACTTTTCGCATCATTTGCTCTCTATTTGGGAGATTTATCATCTCTATTTCGGCACCAACTAAATCAATATGAGCAGGTAATAAATCTAAATTTGGAGTATTTGTTTTGTAAATTATATTTGATGGTTCTACATCGTCAATAATGCATTCGTAAATACTGGTTTTAACCATTTGAGGGTCAATTCCAACACCGGAAGTAGCATTAGCCTGTGGGTCGGCATCAATTATTAAAGTTTTATGTTCAAGAACAGCTAATCCTGCAGCCAAATTGATACTTGTTGTAGTTTTACCTACTCCTCCCTTTTGATTAGCTATTGCAATTACTTTTCCCATTATGAGTATTTTTTTAGCATTAATTTAATATGCAAAGTTAAACTAATTATAAATTAAAATTTTATTTGTTAATAATAATAAATCCTAAAATAATTATAAAATTATACCTTAAATCGGTAATAACAATACTAACATGCTGATAGTCATCAGATGACTAAAACGCAGTTTTGTACATAAACAGCAGATATTCAATTAGTCATCAGATTACTTTATTTGAAGATTTAAGTTAATTATTACAACTATTTTGCAAGATCTTCAAAACTAAAATCAGTAACTTCATAAGTTTTTTCTGCTATAACTTCCTCTTCTTCAACAGGTAATATTCCGGTATTTATAAAATCTAAAACCGTATTTAATCCTTTTTCAAAATTTTCAAAATCTTCTTTGTATAGAAATATTTTATGCTTATCAAAAACAAATTTGTTTTGTTCATTATCAAAACGACGTTTACTTTCTGTAATAATTAAATATTTTTCATCAGCTTTTGTTGCTTTAACATCAAAAAAATAGGTTCTTTTTCCTGCACGAACTGCTTTTGAATAAATAAATCCATTCTCCTTTTCATTCTCTTCCATAACAGACATTTTAATTTATTTGATTTTTTGATTTCTTAAAAAATTTCTTTCTTTAAAACTTAAAAAAATAAATTTTATTTTATTAAAAGCAAAAATAGTAAAATATTTTTATAATAATCAATCAACAACCTGTTTGCTAAATAATTTTATAAAATTCTTTAACTATTACTTGCAAGAAAACGCTTACTTTTATTTATTTTGTCATGCTGAACAAAGTGAAACATCTAATTCTTTTGTCATACTGAACGCAGTGAAGTATCTAATTCAATTGAGATTCTTCGCTATGGCTCAGAATGACAAAATCCTCATCTCGTTGTGCGAAGTTTTATTTTGTAATTAGTATTTGCAAGAAAACGCCAACTTTTTCATTATTCTTGCAGGCACTAATTAACAATTTTGCAACTTGAAGCTGTAAACTTCAATACTAAAAAAAGTGCGAAGTTCGGAAACTTAGGACAACATTAATTTTTTTAAATAATATCAAAAAAAACTGCCATAAAAATATTCTATGGCAGTAACTCAATTTGCAAGCTGAGTTTGAAGTTATTGGGTAAAATTTAAATTATTTGCGTCTCGGTAAATATCGGAATTACTTATAATTACATAATTTACAGCACTAAATAGTTTGTCTTTTGTTGTCGAATATATATAGCATTTTAAAGAACCTTGTGTTCCAGCACCAATAAAACAACCTGTCAGAGAAGTCGACAGAATTATGATTATTAATATGTTAAATACACTTTTCAATTTTTTTTTAATGGTTAATCCTTTTCATTGTATTGTCGGACTTAAATAGGACATAACTTTTGAAGGATTTATGCGTTAGTTGTTTCTTTTTATTCCTGAATACATTTAGCATAAAGGCTTATATTTGAAAGTGAGTTGGTCTTAAATAATTTGCTGTCTCCGAAAATATCTATACCCACTAAGTCCACACCGCTTTCTAACATTTTTATTTGTTCTGCACTTAATTCAAAATAAAAATCCAATTCGGTCATTTGTGCGTTTTCTTCTAAAGTATATTTTGGGTCAGGAATTGCGTTAGATATTAATTCTACAATTCCATTTTTTGTTTTAATTTTTAGTTTCATTGGTTTCAATGAATTTTTATCACGTAAAGCTCTTTCGTAAAATTCAAAATTCCAACGGTATGTTTTCCCCATTTTCTCCAAGTTGGTTATAGCAAAAAATTTGGATTCGTTTGCGGATTTCATATCGCCATTCAAGCGTATGTTTTTTGATACGAGATGTTTTTCAGAAGTAAAAGGGTCTGATTCATTTGTTTTGAATTTACATTGTGCTTTTACATTGATAGCTGTAAACATAGTTACGGCAATTATTGTTGCGATTGTTTTTTTCATTTGTTTTGTTTTTAATTGTTATTACTTGTTTAATTCGTAGCATTCGGTTCGTTACGCGCGTTCTCACAATGACGCATAACTAGTTTATATATACGCCTTTTAACCTTACAAAGTTTTCAAAGCCACAAAAAAACGGCATGCTTTATGCACCCTTTTTAATAATTTAGGTGAATAATATTTCCTACAAATATAAAACATAAATTATAATAAATTTTAAAATTGTATGTATTTTTTTAAAATTAAAGCAATCTGCATAATTAAAGTTGCAAACTTAAAAACAAAAAAGTGCGAAGTTTTGGAAACATAGCACAACATTAATTTTTTTAAAATAAAATCAAAAAAAAACTGCCATAAAAACATTCT
>CAZRCF010000013.1:18415-19195 GCA_964598505.1 uncultured Lentimicrobiaceae bacterium
ATTTGCAAGCTGAGTTTGAAGTGCTTTTTTTATAGAACACAGATACCGCAGAAAAAACTGATTTTCACAGAAAGTAATAGTCGGGGCGCGACTCCAAGTCGCACTCCAACTATTTTATTTACCGTTTACCGTGTACCATGCACCGGTTACCAGTTAACATTATTTTATAACTTTAAGAGCATTTTCTGTTGAAATTAGCAAAGGATTAATTGAAAGATTTTCGCCAACAGCTTTTTTCATCCAAACTTGAGGTGCTAATCTGCCTTGAGAGAATATTCTTAAAGATTCTGTGCCAATATTTTTTCCTTCAAAATAGTTTTCTAATTGGAATTGAATTAAATGACCGATAGGATAAGCTGATAGGTACAATGGTGCATCAATCATGTGCGAATAAATTCCTAAAATTGGTTGGTCTTTAATTCCAAAAACTGGAGCGTAATATTTATTCCATACTTCGATAGAAATTCTATTTACAGTTTCGTTAAGTTGCTTAGCAGTACAATTTGGGTTTTCGTACATCCATTTCCAAACGTTCATATCAACCAACGAAACTCCCATAATTTCGTAACAACCCCAAAAAATATCGAGAGTTAATAACTCTTTTTTGTTAGGTGTATTATCAGGAATTCCTAATAATTCTAAATCGCGAGTTTGAAACATAAATGCCAATGCTTCGGTAAATGAAGTATTTGGAACTCCGCGTAAGAAATAATTATCAACATCGTGCAACGAAACTGTTTGCTCAACATTATGTCCAAATTCGTGAACAGCAATATTATA
>CAZRCF010000014.1:0-16728 GCA_964598505.1 uncultured Lentimicrobiaceae bacterium
AGGCGGGTGCTATACTGTTAATAGATAACAAACTGTAAAATCCGTCACGTTGTTAAAATTACTTAAACACATTTTATTGCTTGTCTCGCTTAGTAAAAATGATTGCTTTTTTAGCTTTTTTGGTGCAGTCTTGAATTTTTTGTTACTTTTTGTTTCAAGACAAAAAGTAATGGAAAAGCTATTTATTGGATTATTCTATAATTCATTTTGGTATAATTTCCAATTTGTCATCAGATGACTTGCAAAAAAACTGAACTATTATACCAATTAATGCGTTATTATTTGACAATATTTTTGTAAGTTTGTGTTTAACAATTAAATATTAATGTTATGATAAGTGAAAGAATATATCAGTTTTTAGAAACATTAAGCAAAAACAATAATCGCGAGTGGTTTTTAGAAAATAAAAAATGGTACGACGAATGCAAATTGGAAATTGATAATATTGCAGCCAAAATTTTAAAAGAGCTAAAATTAATTGATAACCGTTTGGCGAGTATTGAAGTTAAAGATTGTGTTTATCGAATTTATCGCGATGTGCGGTTTTCAAAAGATAAAACTCCATATAAAACTCATTTTGGAATTTATTTTGCACCTGGTGGAAAAAGTAGCTGGAATCCCGGCTATTATTTACATATCGAGCCAAATAATTCGTTTTTTGGTGGTGGTGTTTGGATGCCTCAATCATCGGTTTTAAAGGCAATTCGTCAAGAAATTTATTACAATGCCGAAGATTTTATATCAATTTTAAACGAAAAAAATCTAAAAAAATATTTTAACGGCTTAGACGAAACCGATAAAATTCAACGCCCACCAAAAGATTATAGTGCTGACTTTAAACATATTGAAATACTTAAAAACAAAAGTTTTTTGCTAACTCACAAGTTAAGTAACAAAGACATTTGTGGAGGCAAAAGTATAGATTTTGTTATTGACGGCTTTAAAACAATATATCCGTTAAATGTTTTTTTAAACAACGCATTTCAAAAATAATTGATACAAATATTGAACAAATTTTAACACATATAAAACTAACAACATAAAAATGAACATAACTATATTTATTGTTATTATAACTTCAATTGTTTCAATAATTGCATTTCAAAACCATGAAATTTTCGACAAGTTTAAATTTAATGCATTTGCTGTAAAACACAGCGGGCAGTGGTATAGAGCATTTACTTATGGTTTACTTCACGCCGATTGGGCTCATTTGGCAATTAATATGTTTGTACTTTACTCTTTTGGCGGAGTTGTAGAGCTAATTTTCAAATCAATATTTCCCGAAAAGTATATTTTGTATTTTTTATTACTCTACATTGGAGGCATTTCATTTTCTATTATTTTCGATATGAAAAAATACAAAGATGAACCTTCGTATAATGCAGTTGGAGCTTCGGGTGCAGTTTCTGCAATTGTTTTTGCAAGTATATTGTTGTATCCAATTGGCAAAATTTCACTGCTTTTTATTCCAATTGGTATTCCATCGTTTGTTTTTGGAATATTATATCTTGTTTATTCTGCTTATATGGATAAGAAAAAGATAGATAATATTGGTCATAGTGCTCATTTTTGGGGAGCAGTGTTTGGATTTGTGTTTCCAATATTAATAAAGCCAACACTATTTGTTGGCTTTATTAATCAAATTTTATTTTTATTGCAATAGTAAGTATTCCTTATAATATTACAGAACTATTTTTTGGTTGCACTACTAACTACATCTCGAATATCTTTTGAGCTTTTAGTAAAAACTATTTGGCAACGTTGGAAATTATTAACGGGCCAACCATACCAAAGAACATAATTTCCATGATTATCTTTTGAGTTATAAACCGCAGTAGTTGTATTATTAAAATTCCAAATCATGGTTTGATAATTGTTTTCGAACTCAATACCAACATCCATAAATTTATGGTAAACAACCACGTCTAAATAATCATTAGTAATTCCTATTAAATCTAATAATGTAGTTAAAGCTTTTTGACCTGGAAGTCCTTCTAATTTCATTTCAAGAGTAAAAGTTGGTTGCACACCTCCACCAATAAAAAATTCGCCACCATTAAAACTTAAGGTTGAGTAATTAAATACTTGATCAATTTTTGAAGCAATTTTAGTGTATTCACTTCCACCATAGACTACATGCATAATAAGAGGTCCTGCTGTAGAAATAATTGTTCCATCGCTACTTAAATGAAAAGCAACAATCGGAAATTCGACATCTGAAATAATATTTTGTCCACTCGAATTTATCAATTGAGTAGCAGTCCACACACCTTCCATATTAGTCTTTGTAGGTGGTTCTTCGTCTTCTTTGCACGATGTTAATATAACTGAAATAACAAGTGCAATAAATAATAATTTTGATTTGGTCTTCATAATATTAAATTTAAAAAATAATTTCTATGCAAATAGCATGCCTTTTTGCAAAAATAGGTAATTTTTAATTATATGTTTATATATTATCAAAAATAATATTTTTACATTTAAAAATAATAACTCCAAAAATGAGCTTTTTAAACTTAATGATAAACAGTATTTTTGTTATTTTTGTAAAATATAATCCTCTCCTATTTAAAATATTTTTTATGAGTTATAAATTAAACAAAATAATCAAAGAACCTTATATTTTTTATGCTCTTTTGCTTTTACAAATTGTGTACGTATTTAGCATGCCGGTTTTTTTAACTCAAGACGGACCAAGTCATCTTTATAATTCAAAAATATTATTAGATATTTTTACTGGAAATAATACAGAAATATATAATCAATATTACAACATTAATATTGGTATAATTCCAAACTGGTTTAGTAATGTTTTTCTATCTATTTTACTATTTATATTCTCGCCAATTTTTGCGGAAAAAGTATTCATTTCATTGTTAATAATTTCACTTCCTTTATCATTTCGTTATGCAATAAAAGCCATTAATCCTAAGGCTTTATATCTTTCAATGTTGGTATTTATTTTTGCCAATAGTTATTTTTTGATGTATGGTTTTTTTAATTTTCAATGGAGTTTGAGTTTTCTTTTTCTGTTTATAGGTCTATTATTTAAAAACGATTTTAGTACAAGCATAAAATGCACCATAAAACTATCATTATTAAGCATATTAGTCTTTTTTACTCATCCGGTTGCTTATATTTTGGTTTTATTAATTGTTAGTGTTTTTGTTCTGCAAAATATATTTCAATTAAGATT
Organism: uncultured Lentimicrobiaceae bacterium; assembly: GCA_964598505.1. Taxonomy (GTDB): domain Bacteria; phylum Bacteroidota; class Bacteroidia; order Bacteroidales; family WCHB1-69; genus CAZRCF01. Next base: position 3,200 of record CAZRCF010000014.1, read on the forward strand.
TTTGCAGAAATCCGAAAAATCAGTAATATTTAAAAATATATTACATTACTTTTTAATAGTATTACCATCGTTAATCCTATTTTTGATTTATTTTCTAAATCATGATAAAAGCGATGTTAAACTATTTATTAACAAATTAAATTATGAAAATATAAAGACCTTATTTACGTTAAATCATTTAAAAGTTTTTGCAAATATAGAAGGGGTTTTCTTTAAAATATTCACACTTTTACTTATGGTTAATATTACTTTTTTGATTTTGAAAAAATTTAAAGAAATAAAAATCAAAACATTAATAAATTTATCAATTATAGTCTTTTTTTGCTTATTTATATACTTTTTTATTAGCGATGTTCTTTTAGGTGGAGCATATCTGGGGATTAGAATAACAGTTTTTATTTATCTTTTATTAATACTTATTGCAGCACATCAAAAGGTAAATAAAACAGTAAAAATTGTAACTATCATTGGCAGTTTAATTATTTCAATTTCAATTTTAGTTATTCGATTTCCAATTCAAAACGAAATTGGGAAAATAGCAAAAGAGTATATAGAAGTGAACGATTTGATACCAAATAATGTTACAGTTTTGCCTTTAGGATTTTCGAATAGAGGTGAAATAAACTCAAAAATATTATCGCCAAATATTAATATTTTTAGGCATATAAGTGGATATATAGGTGCGAGTAAGCAAAGAATTATATTTGATAATTACGAAGCAAATACACAATATTTTCCATTATTATGGAAAAAAGAGGTAAATCCATACTTAAATATTAGCTCTCAAAACCAAGAGGGAATTGAACTAAACCCACCTAAAGTAGATGTTTTATCGTATAATAAGAAAGAAATTTGCAAAATTGATTACATAATTGTTTGGGGCGATAAAAGTCGGTTTAATAATTCAGAAGATATTATAAATTTAAACAAGCAACTTACCGAAGATTATAAATTAATTTATACTTCAACCAATTCGTTAACAATGCTTTATAAAAGAATATTAATGTAAGTATCCCGAATTAAGAATAATTTTAGAAAATATAAAATTCGAATGATTGATTTAATAGTTATAACCAATATTATTAAAAGCTCAAATTTCATAAATGCAGTAATTTTAACTAATTTTGCAAAACAAAAATAACAAGATGCAAGAAGAGTGGGAAGATAATGAAAATGACGATATGTCTTATGAGCCGATTATTGAAAAGTATGAAGATATGCTCAATAAAGGAGTTTCTCATTATTTTGATGCCGATGAATTTGAAGTAATTATTGATTATTACTTTGAAATAAATCAATTAGATAAAATTGAGCATGTTCTAAATATGGCAATGAATCAATATCCATACTCTGTGCCTTTTTTATTACGTAAAGCAATTTATTTTGCCTCTTCCGATAGAGAACAAAAAGCGTTAGATATTTTAACAAATATTGAAACTATTGAACCTAACAATACTGATATTTTAATGACAAAAGGTGCTATTTACAGCCAATTGCAACGTTACGAAAAAGCAATTGAAGAGTATAAGAAAGCACTCACAGAATACGACGAACTTGATGAAATATACTTAAATATTGCTTTTGAATACCAGAATTTAGGTCAATTAGATAAAGCAATTTATTACCTAAAAAAAGCATTAAAATCAAATCCTGAAAGCGAAATGGCACTATTTGAGCTTTCTATGGCTTACGATATTGACGATAAATGTGAATTGGGGGTCGAATATTTTAATAATTTTGTTCACGAATATCCGTTTTCTCATGTTGGCTGGTTTTGTCTCGGCATGTCATACTCAGGAATCGAATTACATGAAAAAGCGATAATGGCTTTTGATTATTGTATTGCTATAAACGAAGATTATTTATCGGCATATCTTAACAAATGCAATTCATATATGGAACTCGAACAGTATGAGTTAGCTTTAAATACATACTTTGAAGTTTTATCGTTAGACACTGAAAACAGCTATATACATTATTGTATTGGCGAATGTTTTTTAGAAATGAAAAAATATGATGAATCTGAAAGGTTTTTCTTAAAATGTATCGAATTAAGTGAACTTTTTTCAGATGCATGGATTGGTTTAAGTTCAATTTATGAAGAAACTGAGCAATACCAAAAAAGTCATGTTTGTCTGCTTAAAGCAATATCATTAGATCCCGAAAACTCAGATTATTCTCATTATTTAGCAAAATCATATCAACGTTTAGGTCAATTACAAGAAGCCGAAAAACAATATTTGCATGCTATATCACTACTTGATTTAAACATAGATGCATGGCTCGATTTATCCGATTTGTATTTCGAAAAAGGCGAATTTGATAATGCAATAAAAATTTTAGATAAAGCTTTAGAAGTAAAAGAAATAGAAAAGAACGATATTCTTTGTCGTATTGCTGCATATTATTATTTAAATGGAAATTATCAGAATGGAGAGATGATTTTAAATTTAATTGATGATAAAAATGATAATATTTTAGAAAAAATGTATGAATACAATGATAGTATTAAAGATAATTCAGCATTATTACTATACTTTAACGATAAAAAATTATAAATAAAAATATATATAAACTAATAAAAATTAAAAAAATATGGGAATTACACAATGGATAGCAGCTACAGCAGTAGCATTTATTGCTGCAACTTCTTACTATGGAGTTTTTTTACTGATGGTACTCGAAAGTATGATTTTTCCAGTTCCAAGCGAAGCAGTCATGCCTTTTGCAGGCTTTTTAATTGTTGATGGACAATTTACTTTTGCAGGTGTAATTATTGCAAGTACACTCGGAAGTATTGTTGGCTCGTTACTTTCTTATGCTATTGGCTTTTATGGCGGAAAACCATTTTTAAAAAGATTTGGAAAATATTTACTCCTTGATTCACACGATTTAGAAATTACTGAACGTTTTTTTGCAAAACGCGGTGAATTAACAATATTTATTTCACGTTTTATACCAATTATTCGCCATTTAATTAGTATTCCTGCGGGTATTGGCAAAATGAATCTTTGGAAATTTTCAATTTATACAATTATCGGAGCCGGAATGTGGAATTCGTTTCTTACATATATCGGTTTCAAACTAAAGGAAAACTGGGCAGAAGTGATGAAATATAGCCACATTGTAGATTTAGTGCTTATTGTAGTGATTGGAATTGCTTTTATATATTATGCTTATAAAATATATTTATCTTTTTCAAAAAAGAAAAAAACGATATAATTGTGCGTTTATTTGGGCTTATCGGTTATCCACTTTCTCATTCATTTTCGGCAAAATATTTTACAAATAAATTTGCTGATGAGAAAATATTAGACGCTCAATACAAACTTTTTCCTATTGAAAATATTTCAGAAGTAATAACATTAATTGATAATAATCTCGAGTTACAAGGATTTAATGTTACAATTCCCTATAAAAAATCTATAATTCCTTTTTTGAGTGGTATGAGTATTGAAGCTCAATATATTGGTGCAGTAAATACTGTAAAAATAATTCGTAAAGAAAACAATATTGAACTTTATGGTTTTAATACAGATGTTATAGGCTTTCAAGAATCGTTGCTGCCAATTGTTGGAAATAGAATAAATGCTTTAATTTTAGGTACTGGTGGTTCAGCTTTAGCTGTAGCTTATGTTTTAAAAAAATTAAATATTTCTTATTACTTTGTTTCTCGAAAGTTAAACAATAATAATATTTTATATAGCAATTTAACGAAAGATATTATTGAAAAATGCACTCTAATAATTAATACTACACCTATGGGAATGAACCCAAATAATGATAGTTTTGCAAATATTCCATATCAATATTTATTCAATGAACATTTATTATTTGATTTGGTTTATAATCCAACAGAAACTCGGTTTATGAAAAAAGGCATTGAAATGGGAGCTAAAGTTAAAAACGGAATGGAAATGCTTGAAAAACAAGCAGATGCAGCTTGGAAAATATGGCAAGATAGAAATATGGTAAAAGGTGCAAGGTAAAAGGTAAAAGAAGTGATATGATGATGTGCAAATGGAAAAACTTAGTGTGTCTTGGTGTCCTAAGTACCTTAGTGGTAAAATGAAGAAAAGCAGAAAAATTGAAGTAGGAAGTTAGAAGTAATTTGTATTTATGAAGAATCTGAGTAACAAGTTAATTACTAACCACTAATAACTAAAAAATAGAGTGAAAATTATAAAAAATAAATATGTCTGAAAAAGTAAAATGTTTAATAATTGGTTCGGGACCTGCCGGATATACAGCAGCAATTTATGCTTCGAGAGCAGAATTAAAACCTGTTTTATACGAAGGAATTCAACCCGGTGGACAACTAACGATAACGACCGAAGTGGAGAATTTCCCTGGTTATCCCGAAGGAAAAACCGGTAGCGAAATAATGGACGATATTCGTATGCAAGCTCAACGTTTTGGAGCCGATATTCGCTCAGGATTAATTGAAAAAGTAGATTTTTCGAAGCGACCATTTCTTTGTGTAGCCGATGATAGTAAAGAAATTTTAGCCGAAACTGTTATAATTTCCACAGGAGCATCTGCTCGTTGGCTTGGTTTGCCAAGCGAAAAGGAATATAACGGTTATGGTGTTTCGGCTTGTGCAACTTGTGATGGATTTTTTTATAGAGGCAAAGTGGTAGCAGTTACTGGTGGTGGCGATACAGCTGCCGAAGAAGCTACTTATTTAGCAAAACTTTGTAAAAAAGTTTATTTAATTCATCGCCGAAACGAATTACGTGCATCTAAAGTAATGCAAGAACGAGTTTTTAACACTCCAAATATTGAAATGGTTTGGAATAGCATTCCTGTTGAAATAATTGGCGAAACTAAAGGTTTTAGCAAATCAGTTACTGGTGTGATTATTCAAGATGCTATAAATAATCAAAAACGAACAATAGATATTGATGGTTTCTTTGTTGCTATTGGTCATTCGCCAAATGTTGATATTTTTAAAGGACAAATTGAACTTGACGAGCATAACTATATTAAAACAATACCCGGTACTACAAAAACTAATATTGCAGGAGTTTTTGCTGCCGGCGATGTCCAAGACAGTCATTATCGACAAGCAATAACAGCTGCCGGTAGTGGTTGTATGGCTGCCATTGATGCTGAAAGATTTCTTGCAGATAATTTATAATTTATTGTTTAATACAAATCCATATAAATTTTATCTATATGTTCGAAAATTCATACTTAAATGTTATATTTAGTTCGGCTGTAGTATATATTTTTATTACAATAGGCATTCGTATTTTTGGCAAAAAAGAGCTTTCTCAATTATCGGTTTTAGATATTGTTTTTGTGCTTTTAATTAGTAATGCTGTTCAAAATGCAATGGTTGGCTCCGACACATCACTTTTGGGTGGGTTATTAGCAGCATTTACACTTTTTATAATAAATTTTGTATTCAAATATATACTTTATCGCTCCAAAAAATTAACACGTATTATGGAAGGTGAACCGGTAATTCTTGTTTCCGAAGGAAAGATAAACGATAATAATTTGCGGAATATGCAAATTACAACAGATGAATTGCTGGAAGCTATACGCGAACACGGAGTTCAGGATATTAAAGAGGTTAATCTTGCAATACTTGAAATTGACGGAAATATTAGTGTTTTATCTCATGAATATAAACAAAGAAGTGTAAAGAAAATTTTGAAAAAGAAAATTAAAAAGTAAAATTATTAATGCAAAAAGTAATATACCAACTTAAAGATTTCTTAAAAAATGACTTTAATATTTATTCATATAGCTGGGCTTTAATATTTTTAATTACTTCTATTACAATAAACTACACTCTTAATTTTGAGCATAAATATATTAACCCAACTCAATCTTCCGGAATGTCGATGTTTTGGTTTACATTGTTTTATTTATTTGCATGGTTTATTATTGCAATTCCAAAACTTTTAATTGATAAAAATTATAAAACACTAACAAATCCATTGTTTTATGTAAAAATTCTGATATTTTTATCAATTATAGGTATTGCATCTGGTTTTGGTTTTCAAAAGAAATGGAATTTTGGCATTGAAGATAAATTAACACATTTTTATATTATAAAATCAATAACTCAGCTTAAATGCTTAGCCATTTATACAATTCCATTTATTGCAATGAAATATTTTTTCGATAAGTCGCAAAGTGGTATTTATGGTTTTAGCCGCAAGTTTGGCAATGGCAAAATATATTTGCAAATGCTATTATTGGTAGCGCCTGTAATAATAATTGTATCGTTTACTGCCGATTTTATACATGCCTATCCGCGTTTTCAACCTTGGCGATTTGCAGAAATGCAATTAATGCCACTTTGGGCAAGCACATCAATTTTCGAGTCGCTTTATATTGTTGATTATGTTATGGTTGAATGGGCTTTTAGAGGAGCTTTAGTTATTGGAATGATTTCGGTTATGGGCAAAGATGCAATTTTACCAATGGTTTCTGTTTATGTTTTCCTGCATTTTGGCAAACCGTTAGGCGAATCAATTGGAGCAATGTTTGGTGGTTATATTTTAGGAGTTCTGGCATATACCACACGACATATATGGGGCGGAGTTATTCTGCATGCCGGCATTGCTTTAATAATGGAATTTATGGGCTTTTTTCAGTTTTATATAATGGGAATGAGAAGGTAATTATTTACAATATTTATCTACCATTTTTTCAGCTTCTTTATAACCAAGTTTTGCCGAAGCTCTCAAATCGGTACAGCTTCCTTCGGTATCTCTTAAATTATCTTTACAGGCACCTCTATAAAAATATGCAATTCCGGAATTTGGGTTTATTAATATTGCCTTATCCAAATCTTCAATTCCAAGTTTGTATTTTTTTAGGTCGAAATATAAAATTCCTCTGTATAAAAATGCTTCCCAACCTGAGTGGTTAATTTCTGTAGCTTTTTTAAAATCTAATAAAGCTAAATTTTGTTTTTTTAGTTTTAAATATACTTTTCCTCTATTTACAAAAGTAAGATAATTGCTTCTATCGAATAAAATTGCTTTATTAAAATCTTTTTGAGCTAATGCAAAATCACCTTTTTGAGTGTAACAATCTCCCCTTTTTGACCACACATCGGCTGATTTTGATTTATAATTTGTAATAAGCACACTATAATCGGCGAAAGCTTTATCCCATTGTTCCGATATGTAATAACAATCAGCTCGCCGTTTGTATATCTCTTCCGATTCAATTTTTAGCTCTATTGCTTTTGAATAATCATTTGCAGCATTGCTGTATTCGGATTTTTTTTGATATAATAAACCTCTTTCCAAAAAAACTTCCGCATAATTTGGCTTAAACTTTATTGCAATTCCAAAATCATTAATTGCATCCTGATAGCGGTTTAATTGTAGATTACATTGTCCTTTTTTATACCAGCATTCGGCATCTTCGGGTTGCAATTCAATAGTTTTTTCAAAATCGTTTTTCGATTTCTGCCAATCTTTAATTTCAAAATAAGTTAATGCTCGCCTATACCAACCTTCAAAAATATCAGGTTTTAACTCTACTAATTTTGTAAAATCGGTAACAGCTTTATTATATTCTTTCTTTTTAAAATATAAACCTCCCCTATAGAGAAATGCTTTTGTATATTTAGGATTTTTTTCTAAAGCTGTATTATAATCTTTTAAAGCAGAATCTAATTTTCCTATAAATTCGTAGCATTTCCCTCTTTCTAAATTTGCTTCATAAAATGAAATATTAACGCTAATTGCTTTTGAAAACAGGTTTATTGCAGCTTTATAATCAGTAATTTTCATTTTATCAACTCCTTGGTCGTATAGTTTGCCTGCTTGTTGCGAAAATGAATTATTTAAAAAGAAAATTGAAATAATTATTAATATAAATTTTTGCATAATTGCTTTTATTTAATTTGTAAAAATAGAAAAAAGATAAGAAAGATAACTAAAAAATCGATTTGTTTAATTATATTTTCAAAAATAATTACAACAAAATAAACATAAAACATTACAATTTGTTGTAATTTTGTAGGTTATTAAGAAATCTATAAACATAGAATTATTTTGAAAATGAAGAGAATAATTGTATTTATAATATTTTTCACACTCTTATCATCTAATTTATTAGGTCAAATTCCTTCAGGATATTATGATGGTACAATAGGCTTGTCAGGAAGTAATTTGAGAGCAGCATTGCGAGATATTACTTCAAATGGTCATAATAAATCAACTTATGCTAATCTATGGAATTTTTATGCAATAACCGATGTGCGTCCTGCTCCTAATAATACTATTGTTTGGGATATGTATTCTGATATTCCGGGTGGAACACCTGCTTATTTTTTTACAATTTTTACCAACCAATGCGGAACAGCAAGTGGCGAAGGAGATTGCTATTCGCGTGAGCATTGTATGCCTAATTCATGGTGGGGTGGATATGATGATGCAGCTCATCCTCAATACACCGATTTACATCATCTTTTTCCTGCCGACCAATATGTAAACGGTTATAAAAGTGCACATCCTATTGGACAAGTTGGCACTCCAACTTATACTTCATCTAATGGAAGTAGGGTAGGACCTTGTTCGTTTTCAGGATATACAGGAGTGGTTTTTGAACCTATTAATGAGTACAAAGGAGATTTCGCAAGAGCTTATTTGTATTTAGCAACACGATATATGGATAGTTTAGGGACTTGGGTTAAAAATTTTCCTGCAACAGAAGCTAAATATGTTATTGATACAGCAACTAATAATTACAAACAATGGTTTATTAACATGTTGATTTCGTGGCATAATGCTGATACAGTAAGCACTAAAGAGATAAATAGAAATAATAATATCTTTTACAATACTATCCAAGAAAACAGGAATCCTTTTGTTGATCATCCGGAATATGTTCAAGCTATATGGGGCACAACTATTATTAAAGCAGAGCCAACTAACTATGCTACAAATTTTCAAGCATCAAATACTGCTCCTACGCACAGCAGCATTAATGTTACATGGACAGATGCTACTGGAACTGTTACTCCTGATGGTTATTTAATATGTGCCAGTTCGGTTGGGTTTAACCAAATATTAAATCCAACAGATAGTATTGTTGAAACTAATTCAACCATGCAAAAAATGGTTTATCAAGGAGTTCAAACAGTTTATTTTACTGGTTTAACACCTTCTACTATTTATTATTTTAAAATATTTCCATACACAAATAGCGGTATAAATATTAATTATAAAACATCTGGAACTGTACCAAATGCAAGTGATACTACAGCCGATTTAGTTTGGAAAGAAGATTTTGAAACAGGCAGCAAATCAAGTTATACATCAGGTTCTGTTAATTGCACAATGGGTAGTTGGACGTTTAGCGATGCATTAATTGGCACCTCAGTTACCGATAGAAAAAATGGATTACAAAGTGCAAGATTGCAGACTGCTGATTTATACATGAATTTTGACAAAACCGATGGAGCTGACACAGTTAAAATATATCATGCAAAATATGGAAATGATGCAAATTCAGCATGGAAATTACAAATTTCAACAGATGGTGGTTTATCTTGGAACGATTTTGGAAGTCCGGTTAATACTATAAGCACAACATTAACACCTGCAATATTTGTGGTAAAACAACAAGGTAATGTGCGTTTTAATATTAATAAAACGTCTTCAATTAGAATTAACATTGATGATATTACAATTTCAAACTATGTTGGCGGTGAATTGCCATGTCCAACACTTATAGCTGATGTTTCAAATAATAATGTTGATAATAATATTGATATTTCTTTTATTGATGATACAAATTGGCGTAATGCAATTACTGCAGTAAAAATTTCAAATACTGTTTTAACTCCAAATACTGATTATGTTTTTAGTGCAGGTAATTTACAATTAAAGCCATCAGGTGGAAATACTCTTTTAACTACAGCAGGTTCAAAATCAATTTCTATTGAAGCTACCGGATATTCCACTGATACTATTACACAAATAATTAATGCAGGTAATCCAACAACAAATTCTACGGCAACAATAAATTCTCCCTTAGCTTTAAATTCTTCAAGAACTATAACATGCACAGCAAAAGATCAGTACAACAATTTAGTTTCAGGATATACTTTTAAATATGATTTAATTGTTACAAACATTGATACAAGTACTACAGAAACTTACACTATTGATGGAGCATTGCATACAAGTAATACCAGCGACATAAATTTATCTTCTACAACAAATGCAAGCGGAATATCAACTTTTACTGCTGCTATTCCTGCTACAATTGACCCAAATGATGGATTGAATATTCAGGTGCAATTAAGTAATGGCACAACAAATATAGTTTCTGCTTTTAGTTATATTCAACAGCCTTCACAAATTACATTAATTGGCGTTGATCCAACTACTTTAAGTTTTCAAAAAAGCAGTGCAAACAATATTTTATACAGAATAAAAGTTGATGTTACAATAAATTCAAATATATTGAATGGTTTATCAGCATCTTCAGGTGGAAACTATATTTCATCAGACATTACTACAAATGGATTAAAATTATGGTACTCAGCCGATTCTATTTTTGGAAGTGATGTTAATATTGCTTCATTATCATCATTAAGCACAGGTTCCGGCGAAACAATTTCATTTCCCGGTTTAAACCAAACTTTTGCTTTAGGAACAGCTTATTTATTTATAACTGCTGATATATCCGCAACTGCAAATGCTGGAAACGCAATTTCATGCAACACTACATCAACTTCAAATTTTACATTTAATAGTTTACCTACTTACTCGGGAAACTCATTTTCATCAGCTAATTTACACTCTATAGTTGATAACACAGGACCAACTACTCTGCAAGCTGGTGATATTGCTTTTGTTGCTTATCAATATGATGATCCTGATTTTTTCGAATTTATTTTATTAAAAGATTTATCTGCCAATACAACTATAAATTTTACTGATAATGCTTGGGATGGAAGTGCGTTAAAAACAACTGAAGGTTCAGCAACATGGATTGCTCCGATAGGTGGTTTAACCATTGGTACACTAATTAAAATTCAAGGAACTACTGTAACCGGTGGTGGAAGTGTAAGTATTAATAATATGAGTTTTTCAGTAAGTGGCGATCAAATAATTGCATATCAGGGAAGTTCATCATCGCCAACATTTATTGCTGCAATATCTTCAAATCAATTTATTTCAACAGGAATAACTGCATCAACTACGTCATATCTTCCAACTGTTTTAACAAATAAAATAACAGCAAACAGCTTTTCAACCGAAGTTGATAATGGTTATTATAATGGAACAACTGTGGGAACAATTGATTTTCTAGGAGCTTCAATAAATAATCCATTAAATTGGCTTACAAGTAATACTATTCAAACCATACCTTCACCATGGACTTTTTCAAACTCATCATCAATAATAATTAATCAAAATATTACAGTCCAAAATTTAACAATTGCATCAAACGAATCAATAACAGTTAACAATGGTGATACGCTAACGGTTAATGGATTATTAACAATTAAATCAGATTCTAACGGAACAGGCTCAATTATTGAAAGAAATGGTATAATTGCAACTATCGAAAGATATATTCCAACTCCCGAAGAATTTCATATATTTGCCTCACCAGTAGCTGCTCAGGCAATAAGTTCAATTGTTACTGCTGAAGATAGTTTATATATATGGAACGAACTTACCGGAAGTTGGGTAAGTTATAATGATAATAATTTTACTACAATTAATGGAGGAACAAATTTTGTACCTGGCAAAGGTTATGCGGTTTCGTGCCCTTCGGTAATAACAAAAAGTTTAACCGGTAATCTTAATCATGGCACTGTAAATATACCACTTACTGTAAGTTCAGGTACATATAGTGGATGGAATTTTATTGCAAATCCTTATCCTTCATCAATTAATTGGAATTCGCCTTATGGTTTTTCAAGGTCAAATTTACAAGACACAGGTATAGGAGAAAAAGCAATTTGGATTTGGAACCCAACTAGTGGTAATTATGGAACATTTATTTCAAATGGTGTTGGCACAAATGGCGTTAGCCGAAATATCCCACCTGCTCAAGGGTTTTGGGTAAAAGCTTCTACTGCCGGAATATTCAGCATAAACGATAGTGCGAGAGAACACTCAACACAAGCTTGGCTTAAAACCGCTGAAACAAATTCTAATATAATACGTGTAAAAGTTACAAGCAATATAAATAATTTTAGCGACGAAACTATTATAAGCTATGGCAAACAAACAGATAAAAATGGTGCCGAAAAATTATTTAGTATAAATGAAACTGCTCCAAATTTATTTACAACAAAACTTAACAAGAAATGGAGTATAAATTATTTAACTACTATTGCCGAACACCCAGTTGTTCCTTTAGGGTTAAAAGTAGGTAAAAATGGTATTTATAATCTTACTTTTAATGGAATTGAGCAATATAACCAAGTTATTCTGGAAGATTTAAAAACAGGAAATCAAATAAATATAAAATCAAATAATAATTATCAATTTGCAGCTCAAAAAACCGATAATCCTAATAGATTTTTATTGCATTTTTATTTAGAATCAAATAGTATAAACGAAAACTCAAATGCGAAAACAAATATTTATTCTTACAATAAAGATATTTATATTAATACAACTGAAACCATTAAAGAAATTACTGTTTATAACCTTTTAGGGCAACAAATTAAAAAAATTGTAAGCTGTCAAAATCGAATAAAATTTAATATTGAAAATGCCTCAACTTATTACATTATAAAAGTTGTAACCGATAAAAATGTTTACTCACAAAAAGTATTTATTGAGTAAATTGATTTTTATTTATACCCCCGAATAATTTATAGAAAATAGCTTTTGTCTTATCGCCAATTTAAAATCATTTAATAGAAAATAAACGCTAAGATAAAAATATAAACTTTTATGTCTAAGCGATAAAAATAATTTTAACATCAGGCAACCATTTTTACATAAAATGCGTCTTATTTTATAAGTAGCATATTTATTTTGATTATATAATTCATTTTGTATTTAAAATGTTAAAAAATATATTACTTTTGAAAAAAAAAACGTAAAACTCCATTTGAAATTAAAATTGCATCTAATATAGAAGTGTTACACTTGTTAAATATTAAACTTAAATATGAAAAACAAACTAATCTTACTATTCTGCATTTTAATATTTACCTCTTATAATGTAAATTGCCAACAAATGACCACCAAAGGTAAAGACTTTTGGTTGGGGTTTATGAAGAATATATCAGTTGGCAATCTTTCAGTTTATCTGTCATCAAATCAAGCTACAACAGGTGTTGTTAATATACCAGGTAGTTCGTGGAGTCAAAATTTTTCTGTAACTTCAAACTCAACTACTCAAGTAATAATTCCAAACTCAAATATGATATTTTCTAACGGGATTATTGAAAATAAAGGTATTCATATAACAACAATGGATACTGTATCAGTTTTTGCGTTAAATTATGGACCATATACTTCAGATGCTACTGTTGTTTTACGTCCTCCAAGACTACTGTCGTTAGACCAGAC
>CAZRCF010000014.1:16776-18839 GCA_964598505.1 uncultured Lentimicrobiaceae bacterium
AACTAACTCGTTAGGTAATGAATATAGAATTTTGTCTAATATTGGTGGTGCTTTGTCCAAAGAAGAGTTTCTAATTGTTGCAACTGATAATAATACAGAAATTCAAATTACTCCAATTGCAGGAACATCCTATATAATTAATTTAAACCAAGGACAAACATATCAAGTTCTATCAGATTCTGTATCAGGTACTAAAATAAAAACAACATCTCCAAATAAAAAAATTGCTGTTTTCACAGGAAATGTATGTGCATTAATTGGTGATTGTCAAGCTTGCGACCATTTATTTGAGCAAATTACACCTATAAATTGTTTTGGGAAAAACTTTGTTACAGTTCCTTTATTAAATAAAATAAAAGATTACTTTAGAATAGTAGCTCATTACAATAATACTTCGATAACTATTAATAATGGAATTCCTATTATTTTAAATGAAGGACAATACCATCAATTTAGTTCAAATCAAACTCAATTTATAGAATCGACTCTACCAGTATTTATTTATCAATTTGCTCAAGGTTATTATTGCGATAGTGTTGGAGATCCATTTATGTTAATTGTGCCACCATTAGAACAATCAATTGATGATATTACATTTAATGCTTTTACATCATCAATTATAAATTCATATTTTGTAAATATTGTAACAGAAACAGCACATATAAATTCACTTACGTTAGATGGCTCAAACATTACTTTTACTACTGTTCCAAATAATCCTCAATATTCTTATGTGCAACTTTCAATAACACAAGGCAATCACCGAGTTATCTCTCCTTTTGGTTTTATTGCCTCTGTTTATGGATTTGGACATGTTGAATCTTATGGATATTCTACTGGTTTTAGTATGAAAAATTTATTAACGAATTTTGAAATTAGTAGCCTCTGTGATACTGATTTAATTGTAAGTTTTTTAGCCGATACAAATATTAATATTACAAATTACCAATGGTTTTTTGGTGATGGGACAACTGTAAATACTACAACTCCAAATATTAATCACACCTATCCATCAAACGGAACATTTACTGTAGGATTATTATGTTCAGGAAATAATATCATTAGCGATACTATTTGGAAAACATTTACTTTAGCCAATCAAGTTTCAAATATAATTAATCCTGTAATTTGTCAAGGCGAAAATTTTACAGTTGGAATACATAATTACACAGTTACAGGCAATTACTACGATACATTAACAACATTTTTAGGTTGCGATAGTATTGTTACCACAAATTTAATTGTTGGACAAATAGAACAAGCTTTATTAAGTCCTATAATTTGTCAAGGTGAAAATTTTACAGTTGGGACACATAACTATACTACAACAGGCAATTACACCGATACATTAACAACATATTTAGGCTGCGATAGTATTGTTACTACTAATTTAACCGTAACCCTTTTCCCAATAGTTGATTTAGGAATAGATGGAAAAATCTGTGAAGGAGATGTTTTTGAACTATCTGTAAATGTGGGTTATGCAAGTTATTTATGGCAAGATAGTAGTATAAATAATAGTTATACTGTTACTAAACCAGGAAAATATTGGATAACGGTTTCTAATGATGATTGTAATAAATCGGATACAATTAATTTTATTGTTTGCCCCGAAGAAATAAATATATGGATTCCATCGGCATTTACGCCCAATAACGATGGGAATAATGATGTTTTTCAAATTATTCCTACTGAAGGAATTGCAAATATACAAGGCTCAATTTACAATCGTTGGGGCGAAGTAATTTACTTATGGGAAGGTTTTTCAAAAGAAAAATTTTGGAATGGAAAAGTAAAAAATCAAGATGCTTCGCAAGGAGTTTATTACTATTTAATTATTTACAAAGATATAAACGGAAAACAATATGAGAAAAAAGGAAGTGTAACGCTTATCAGGTAAAAAATCATAAAATGTGCAAGTAATAAGTAATAAATCTTATCATTTCAAAATGAATTCAAATATCAATATCAAAAACTAAAAAGATACTATCTTTTTAATATTGCGTTTTTGGGTAACGATGCCAAAAATAGTTGGTGTTTTTTTCAGGAATAATGATTAAATT